>JAYSVE010000572.1:0-3705 GCA_043718725.1 Methylibium sp. | reverse complement strand
TATCGATGCTGCGCATCGCGCAGCAACAGCGTGCGCTTGCCGTCCCTGCGGCCAACCAGAAACTCGAACCCGAAGGCGCCCGGCTCGACCGTGATCAGCGAATCGGTGCCATCGGGGTTACACAAGGAGGCCATTTCGCTGGACCATTCGCCGAAGTCGAAGCGCAGGCGCTGCCCAAGGCGCACGATGCGGGCATCCGCGACAGCCGGATGGTGATAGCGCGCCGCCAACGCCTGCGCCACACCCGTGTCCACCGGCAAGGTGACTCTTTTGCGTTGTCGTCTTCCAGTGGCTCGTTTCTCACCTACCCGTTGCCCGGCCAGTCGCAGCGCTGGTACGCCGAAGTGCTGGGCGACGGCAAGTGGCTCACGGCACTGGCCAACTCCTTGTTCATCGGCAGTGCTGTCACGCTGCCGGCCATCGTGTCGGCCATTGCCGCGGGCGCGCCGTTCGCATTCGCGGCCTCGTTCGACGATGTCGTGATCGCCACGCTGATCTCCGGCGCCGAGCAGCGCACGCTGCCGCGCGAAGTGTTCTCGGGTCTGCACGACAGCATCACGCTGACTGCGGTGGCCACGATCGTGATCGTCTTCTCGACTGCACCCAAGGCTCCAGCTCGGGGACAGGCCCTGCAAGCGGCCTGAGCCCAGGTCAACAACCGTCGACCGATAAGCCTGGCAACACGAGCTGCGGGGATCGGATGCGTCCGGGGGGTTGGGCTGGGATCCAAAGCGGCCCAGACATAATGGGTTACTCACACAGAACCTCCAAGGAAAACCCGTCCTGGCGGCACCGTCGGCGATTTGCAGTTCGCAGCCAACTCCAAAAGACAGCATCCAGCGCCATCAGGAGCTTCGCGGGGGCGGTCATGAGCGAGAAAAATGGTATTTGATTTCCTTATCCACCGGTGAACCAGACGGCGTGACCGCTGCAGGCGTCTCCCCCTGTTGTGTAGCTCAGATCCATGAAAGCTTGCCCGCCGGCCAGAACCAGTTAACGGGCGTGCATCAGACGCTGAACATGCTGGCCAGTGGCTTCGGTTCTCATGGCAGCGCTTGCGCGATGCGTGCGCCCTCGCGTTCGCGCAGGCGGTGGCGAATGCGGATCGCGGTGGCCTCGCGCTCGGCGTTGGCTGCGCCCGCTGCACCGAGCAGGCGCTGCTGGTCGTCCTGCAAGCGCTGCGCTGCAGCCGGGTCGCTGGCCCAGTTCGACACGCCGGGCAGCAACCACTGCTTGCCGGAAAAGACGTTGGTGCCGGCCAGTGTGGCGAGCGCCGCCCAGTTTTCGACCACAAAAGCGTAAGCCAGCGGCCCCATCGCCGGGGCCGTGGCAACGACCAGCGGGATCTGTGCGCTGACGTCCGGCGGTAGCTGGCCGGACAGTGCTTCACCCAGCAGCCGGCGCATCAGCGCGGGGTCGGGAATGCTGCGCAGTGCGCCAAGCAACAGGTTGCGCTCGCGCGTCGAATCGGCCTGCTTGAAAGCCGCAAGCAGGGTCTCGAACTCGGCCGCGCCGCCTTGCGATGCCGCCGCCGCCAGCACCGGGCCGCGCAGCGCCGGTGCCACGCGGCGGGTGTCGTTGGCCAGCGCGGCAGCAAAGCGCTCTTGCGCGCCAAGCAGCACGCTTGGGTGGCCGAAGCGCGCCAAGCGCGTCAGCAATGACGCGCGCAGGGCACCCACTTCGCTGCTCTCGCCGGCCGCAGGTGACCAGCCGATGCGGTCGAACTCCGGCGCCAGCAACGCCAGCGCCCAACGGCGCAGCGCGGCTTGTGCGGGCAGGCCTTCGAACACCAGGTCCAGCCGCTGCAACTGCGTCGTCGCCAGGGCGTACAGAACGGCCCGGCTGTCGTCCTGCACCTGGGGCAAACGGGCCAGCAGCGGCAAGTGCTCGGCCAGCGCTCGTTCGCCTGCGACGGCGAGCGCAAAGCTGTCGGCCAGCAGCGCCAGGCGGTCGGCCGGAGCCAACTCGGCAAAGCCAGCGGCCAGCCGCTCTTGCAGTGCCGGTGCATGGCGTACGCGGAAGTAGCCTTTGGCGCCGGCATTGGCCAGCAGCGGGCGTTCGTCACAACCGGGCCACATCACGGTCATCGCCTGGCCTTCGAGCAGCACGGTGCGTTGCTCGGTGCCTGGCCCGGTACCACGCGCCAGCCGCACCGGAATGGCCCAGCGCGTCGCCGGCAGTGAGTCGAGCGCCGCCATGCGGCTTTGGCGCAAGGTGATTTCGGTGGCTTGCCGGTGGCAGCGCGCGTCGACGCTGACGAGTGGAACACCGGGCTGATCGGTCCACTGCCGCGCCACCGCTGCCACGGGGCGGCGCGCCGCGCGCTCCATGTGGTGCCACAGGTCACCGGCGGTGGCCGGCTTCATCGCGCGCTCGGCGATGTAGGCGCGCAGGCCGGCGCGAAAGGCGTCGGGCCCAATCCACTGCTCGAGCATCGCCAGCACCGCACCGCCCTTGTTGTAGGTGATGTCGTCAAAAACGTCGTTGACACGCGCCTCGTCAACGCGGCCGGAGCGGATGGCGCGGGTGGCGCGGGTGGCGGCCGTGGCATCCAGGTCCAGCGTCGATTCCAGGCTGCGGCGGGTGCGCAGCGGCACCTGCCACTCGGGGTGGAAATGGTCCGCCGCGCGCGCCTCCATCCAGGTGGCGAAGGCTTCGTTGAGCCAGATCTCGCTCCACGACGCGGGCGACACCAAGTTGCCAAACCACTGGTGCGAGATCTC
The DNA here is from genome assembly GCA_043718725.1 of Methylibium sp. GTDB lineage: Bacteria > Pseudomonadota > Gammaproteobacteria > Burkholderiales > Burkholderiaceae_C > LGRD01. Next base: position 982 of record JAYSVE010000572.1, on the reverse strand, counting down.
GTGCGCGATGAGCTGGTAGTTGCGCACCCACGCGCTGGGGTCGCTGCGGCCAGGCTCGAACAGCAAGCGGTTCTCGGCATAGCTGATGAGCCCCCAGTCTTCCATCGCGCCGACGCGCACGCCGGGCACGGCCACCTGGTCCAGCTTGGGCAGCGCGTAGGCGCGGGCAAAGTAATCGCGGTAGTAGGGCAGCAACTCCTTCGTCGCCTGCATGGCCGCGCGCGCCTGTTCGCGTTTGCCGGGTGCGGTGACGATGCGCAGCGGCGTGCCATCCACCGCGTCCTCCAGCATCTCGAAGCGACCCACCGACAGCGCCAGCAGATAACTCTGCATCGGTGGTGTGGGTGGGAAGCGGTGCACGCGGGTCTCGCCCTCAACGGCCAGGCTGGAACGGGGCATGTTCGACAGCACCTCGTAGGCGGCCGGCGCCCTCACCTCCAGCGCGTAGCGGGCGCGAAAGACCGGCTCGTCGAACGATGGCATCAGTTGGCGCGCATCAATGGCTTCGAGCTGTGTGGCGAGCACGCGCGCTGGCTGGTCCTGGCTGCGGAAGTTGACGGCGAACAGGCCCTGCGAAGTGCCGGCCACGGTGCCACGGTATTGCAGCACCAGTTGGTAGCGGCCACGGGTGATCGGCTGGCCATCGGCAAGTGCCAAGCGCCAGGTTTCGGTGCTGAGGTCTGCGGTCAGCGTCAAGGCGCGGCTCTGTCGGCCCTGTTCCAGCATCAACGAGCGGGCTTCAAGGTGGCGCGCGTGCACGACAACAGCGGCGACGCGGCGGTGAACCTGGATGTCGATCCGAACCTGCCCGTCGAACGTGGGCAATGCCGGGTCGAGATCCAACCGTATGTTGACGAGCGAGGGCGTGACGTCCTTGGGCAGCGCGGTTGGCGTGTTTGCAAAACTGAAGCGGGCTTGGGCCCGTGCGGGCGTAGGCAGGCCTGCTGACAACAACGCCGAGATCATCAGCGCCGCCAGCAGC
>JAYSVE010000571.1:0-8842 GCA_043718725.1 Methylibium sp. | reverse complement strand
GTGCGCTGTCCATTTCAAGCGCCATCGCCCGGCCTTCGGCAATCCGCAGCGCGGCTTCAAAACTTTCGGCCAGGCGCTGGCGCAGGCCGGTGGCCGGCCCGGCGCCAGGCGCCGCGGCGTCGACCGCCTGGCCGGTGCTGTCGGGCTGGACTTTGATGCGGTCGATCACCACGTCGATGTCGTGCTTTTCGGCCTTCTTCAGCTTGGGCACGTCGGCCGCCTCGAAGGCCGTGCCGTCGACCCGAAAGCGCACAAACCCTTGCGCCTGCATGTCGGCAAACAGCTCGACGAACTCGCCCTTGCGGTCGCGCACCACCGGGGCCAGGACCATCAGCCGGGTGTCCCGCGGCAGCGCCAGAACGGCGTCCACCATCTGGCTCACGCTTTGAGCCTGCAGCGGCAAATGGTGGTCGGGGCAGAACGGCGTGCCGGCGCGGGCGTAGAGCAGGCGCAGGTAGTCGTGGATCTCGGTCACCGTGCCGACGGTGGAGCGCGGGTTGTGCGAGGTGGCCTTTTGTTCAATGGAAATGGCCGGGCTCAGGCCTTCGATCACATCCACGTCGGGCTTGTCCATCAACTGCAGGAACTGGCGCGCATAGGCGCTCAGGCTCTCCACGTAGCGCCGCTGGCCTTCGGCGTACAACGTGTCGAAGGCCAGGCTGGACTTGCCCGAGCCCGACAGCCCGGTGATCACCACCAGCTGGTTGCGCGGGATGTCGAGGTCGATGTTCTTGAGGTTGTGGGTGCGCGCGCCGCGAATCCGGATCTGGGTCGCCTCGATCGATTGGCGCGGCGGTTTGGCGGCGGCGGGCGGGCTGGGCATCGGCTGGTTCGGCAAAACCATCCATGATAGCGACGCGCCCTGGCGCACGTGACGGCGCCGCCCCGCGCGCCGCTCAGGGGGCGGCTCGATCGAGTGCGGCCCGTAGACCCTCGGCGCTGGCCCCGGGCAGCGCCGTGTGGGCGCCGCCCATGGCCGCGGCTTCGGCGGCACTGTCCACCCGCACCCCGGCGGGCTCGATGTGGATGGTGCTGTGCAACTGGCCGTTGCGCAGCAGGCGCAGCGGCCGGGCCGACGGGCCACCGGCACCCAGCGGGGCGGCTTGCCAGCGCGAGGGCGTTGCTTGATCGAGCCGCTCCAGCCACGCCTGCACGGCGTCGTTCATGCGTTGCTCGGCGCCATTGCCACGCTGCCAGGTCCAGACCTCCGGCCAGGCCTGCACGGCAGCGCGCAGGCGGTACACCGGGTTGGGGCTGATGACCGGGCTCGGCGCCGTCAGGGCGTCCGCCGGCGCGGCACGGGCCACGCTGTCCGCGACGCGGGCACGGGGTGCGGCTGATTCTTCGACGCCGCTCTTGGGCTGGGCGAGCGATCGGGGCGGGGCTGGCGCCGCCGCTGCCGGGGCTTGCGCCGCCGCGGCGGCGGCGGCATCGGCTTTCAGCGCAGCGACTTCGGGGTCCGCACCGGGGGTCGCCTTGCCGGTGACCTTGTCGGCGCGCTTGGCATCGGCCGCCTTGGCCGGCGCCTCGGCGATTTTCGCGTCGCGCGAGGGTGCCGGGCTTGGCGCCGGCGCGGCTGGCCGGGCCGGCGCGGCCTCCGTCGTGCGAGCTTGCGGCGGCGCTGTCGGCGGCAGCGCCTTCGTCTTGGTCTCCTGTGACTTGTCGGCCTCTGCTCGGGGTGCGGGGGCCGCGACCGGCGCGGCGGCCTCGGTTTCGGGCGGCTGCGGCCGCGTCGAGGTGGCGGGCGGCGTGGCGACCGGCGCGCGGAATTCCGTCAGCGATTCGTCCACCGGGCGGCCCCACCACATCACACCGACCAGCGTGGCCACCGTCAGGCCGGCAAAGGATGCGGTTGCCGCGGGCCGCGTCAGCCAGGCCCACGGCGACGCCGCTCGCGCAGCACGGCGCCGCGCCTGGGCCAGCGTGGGCGGTGGGTCGGCCGCGATGGGCGGTATCGGTTCGCCGCGCGCAACCAGGCCGGCGACGATGCGAGCCTGCTCCAGGATCGCCTCGCTCAGCGCCGCTGGCGCCGCCATGCCGGCGTCGGGCGCGTGGCGCAGCGCCTGACGCAAATAGGCGTCGAGTTCGGCGTCCACGTCCGGGCCAGCGCCGCCGGGGAATGGTGGTTCGGTGCTCATTGGGCCCCCCAGTCGCTGCGCTCCTGCCCCCAAGGGGCTCCACTCGCCTTGGGAGCGGCCCGGCGGCTCATAGGAGCCCCCCAGTCGCTGCGCTCCTGCCCCCAGGGCGTTCCATTCGCCTTGGCCATGGCCCGGCGGCTCATGAGCGGGTCTCCTTCGGGCTCTGCACAAGGTAGGCCCCCATGCAGGTGCGCAGCTTGCTCATCGCGTAGCGCAGCCGGGTCTTGGCGGTTTCGAAGCCGACCTCGAGCGCGCCTGCGACCTCGGCCAGCGCCAGGCCGTCGTCGTGGTGCAGCAAGAACGCGCTGCGCTGTTGCAGCGGCAACTCCTCCAGGCATTCGAGCAGCCTGGCGCCCGCGCGACGCCAGAACGCCAATTCGTCGCTCTGCGGCGCGGCACCCGCCGGCGCCGGCCAATGTTGCCAGGCGGCCGTCTCGGGCTCCCAGGGTGGCGACTCGCTGTCGGTGTCAAAGGCATCGAGCGGTACTTCGCGGCCACAGCTTCGCAACAGGTCGATGGCGCGGTGGTGGGCCAGCGTGAACAGCCAGGTGCGAAAGGTGGCGCCCTGCGGTTCCCAGCGTTCGCGCGCGCGCACGACGCGCAGCCAGGTGTCCTGAAACACCTCGTCGGTCTGGGCCGACAGCGCGCTGCCGAGCAGGCGGCGCACAAAGCGATACAGGCCGGCCTGGTGGCGCTCGTACAGGCGCTCGAATGCGGCGACGCTGCCGCGGGCGTAGGCGGCCATCAAGAGATCGTCGGTGGTTTCGGTGCGCGAAGACATGGGCGTGGAGTCTGCCTGATTCCTGATACGGGCCAAAAGCGCCTAAAGGGTGAACTCTCCGCTGCTCCCGCGTTTCACCCCGTTGGGCCTGCCCGGACGTATCAGCATGGACCCTCAACCCCGATTCTGTCCCCCGCTGCGGGACAGGACACCCGTCAAGGAGAAGTCCATGAAGCTCAAACCCCTGGTCGCCGCGCCCGCCATCGCGCTGCTGTGCGTGCTGGCCGCCTGTGCCGGCGCGCTCGATGCGCCGGCGGCGCACGCCACGCCGGCCACCGCCAGTTGGCCGCCGGTCTGGCAGGACACGGCGCAGGCCGGGCCCAGCGACTTCAGCGTGCCCAGCTTCGTGCCACCTTCGGCCGCGCATTGCCACCGCGGCGCATCCACCCGCGAGGTGCCCGGCGGCGGCCGCGAGCCTCAGCTCGGCGACGCCGGACGCGGCCGCTTGATGGGCAAGGCCGACCTGGCAGCCGCCGCTGGCGCATCGGCAAAATCCAAATCCCTGGACCTGGCGGACGCCGAAAGCGCCGACAAGCGCGCAAGCCCGACGCTGCGCGAGGGAGCCGCCGGCCTGCAACGCAAGGCGCGTGCCGACGCGCCGGCCGTGGCACCCGCCCAAACTGAACTGGCGAGCCCGGCCGCGCCAGCCTCGCTGGCACAGCGCATGCCCCTGCCGCCAGCACCGCGCCCGGCGCACGAGGCGGTCACCGCCGGCGTCGTCGACGACAACGCCGACTTCGGCGAATACCAGGCCTACCGCCAGCGCCGCGCCGGCCTGCCGGTGCGCGAGCGCGACATCAGCGAGCGCTACCTGCTGGAGGTGACCGACACCCAAGGCCGCCCGGTACACGATGCCGAAGTCGCCTTGCAGCGCCCGGGCGACACCGAGCCGGTGATGTGGGCCCGCACCGACACCGCCGGCCGTGTCTGGCTGCACCCGCGTGCCTTCATGGCTGGCGGGCTGACCGAACAGCGCGCCCTGGGCGTGGCCGTGCGCAAGGGCGGCGCGCAGGGCCGTGCCATGCTCAGCCCCGGCCAGGCGCAAGCCGTTCAGGTGCGCCTGGGCGGGCCGCCGGCCGTGCAACGCCCGCGCCTGGACCTGGTGTTCATGGTTGACGCCACCGGCTCGATGGGCGATGAAATCGCCAAGCTGAAGAGCTCCATGCGCGCCATGTCTCAGCAGATCGCGCAACTGCCGGGCCTGCCCGACATCTGCTACGGCCTGGTGGCCTACCGCGACCGCGGCGACGCGTTCATCACCCGCACCCACGACTTCACCGACGACCTGGGCGCGTTTCAACAGATGTTGGCGCGGGTGCAGGCCGGCGGCGGTGGCGACACGCCGGAGGCCTTGAATGAAGCGCTGCACGAAGTGGTGCACAAGCTGAGCTGGCGGACCGACGCGGCCCGCATGGTGGTGCTGGTGGCCGACGCGCCGCCGCACCTGGACTACGGCGGGCCGCAATACGACGTCGACATGCAGGCCGCGCTGGCCAAGGGCATCAAGCTGTTTGCCGTTGGCGCCAGCGGCCTGGACCCGGTGGGCGAGTACGTGTTTCGGCAGATGGCGCAGTACACCGCGGGCCGTTTCGTGTTCCTGACCTACAAGCAGGCCACCGACCCCGGCAGCGGCCCCGGCGCGCAGACCGTGCACGACGTGAAACAGTACTCCGTGCAGACGCTGGACCGGCTGGTGGTGCGCCTGGTGGGTGAAGAGATGGCGCGCCTGAACCGGTCATGAGCCTCGGCCGAAACGCAGAGGCCAGTGCGTGCCGACAAACCCGGGCGCCCGGAAGGGCGTTGCCATCCTGGCGGCGCAGCGGGCTTAGCATGTGGCGCATCGTGTTCAGACCACAGATCGCCATGTCCTGCCCACGCCGGGCCCGCCGCACTTCCCGGCGCGCCTGGGCTGCGCTGGCAAGCCTGGCCTTGCTGGCCGCTTGTGGCGGCGGCCTGAGCATTGGCATCGGCGTCGACGGCAGCTTCGATTTCTCGGCGCCATCGGTCAGCCTGGCCGCGGCGCCGGCCAGCGCGGCGGCCGGCCAGGCGGTTCAACTGGTGGCCGCCGCCGCTGACGAGAGCGGCATTGAATCGGTGGCCTTCTACCGGCTCGACCCGGACGGCGAGGTGCTGCTCGGCGTCGACCGGCGCGAGCCTTTCGAGTGGCAGGCGCTGGCGCCCACCGACGGCCGCGCCAGCCTGACCGTGTTTGCCCGCGCCACCGATGAGGCCGGAAACCAAGCGGACAGCGCCACCGTTCAGATCAGCATCACGCGGTGATCGGCGGTTGGCGGCAATTTCGGGGGCGCGCAGGTGCATGAGTGGGTCATTCGACCGCATTGATTCCCAATGTGACGTCCAGACGTCTACAATTGCGCTCTCCTTGTTTGCGGGAACAACATGCGCCGACGCCCGGGTGAAGTGCGAGATGCGATCGTGCAGGTGCTTGAAGGTAGACCTGCCGCAGTCAGCATTCGAGAGATCACAAATGAAGTGTTTCTGTTGATCGGCGAGGTGCCGCCGTCTTCCATTCGATCGTATCTGCGACTCAACACGCCGGCCCTTTTCGCGCGCATGGATCGGGCGCAGTACGTCCTCAATGGTTTCGAGGAGGCTCATCGACCGCCCGATGTCTTGCTGCATCAAGAGTCGGCGAGTTTCTCCTATGGGCGTGCCTCACTGTTGCATGCGGATTGCAATGTTTGGCTCGACGCTCAACCGGCGAACTCGTTGCATGCCGTGGTGACCGACCCGCCGTATGGACTGGTGGAGTACTCGGACGCCGAGCAGCAGAAACTGCGCCAAGGTCGGGGCGGGGTCTGGCGCATCCCGCCGAGCTTTGACGGCTCGATTCGATCGCCCTTGCCTCGCTTCACTGTGCTCAGGCCAACCGATCTTGATGCGCTGGATCGGTTTTTCGTGGCGTGGGGCCGCAGCCTGAGTCGCGTGCTGGTGCCGGGGGCGAATGTTGTTGTTGCCAGCAATCCCCTGCTGTCCTTCATCGTGTCGGGCGCGCTGGCCCGCGCAGGGCTTGAGCGTAGAGGTGAGCTCGCGCGCCTGACCATGACGATGCGCGGCGGAGATCGTCCCAAAGCCGCGCACATTGAATTTGATGGCGTGAGCGTGATGCCCAGATCCATGTGGGAGCCTTGGCTGCTGTTTCGCAAGCCACTCGATGGTCGAGTGCAGGACAACCTGCGAAAGTGGGGCACCGGCGGATTCCGGCGTATTTCCGCGACAAAGCCGTTTGGCGATGTGATCGAGTCAGCGCCTACCAGATCCGCCGAGCGCAAGCTGGCGCCTCACCCAAGCCTGAAGCCGCAAGCCTTCCTTCGCAAGGTCGTGCGCGGAGTGCTGCCGCTCGGAGAGGGAACGGTCCTTGACCCTTTCGCCGGGGCTGCATCGACCCTTGCTGCGGCAGAGGCGGTCGGATATTCCAGCATCGGAATTGAGCGAGATGCCGCCTATTTCAAACTTGCTTGCCAGGCTTTGCCGTGCCTCTCGGCCTTAAAGGTTGATCCGTCGTGAAACCGTGTGGTAGACCCTACATTTGGCAAGGTACACCCAACTTCGGCGCAGCTTGGCAATGCCATCGGCGTGCAGAGTTGCCGTGCGAGTGCCCAGTTCCCCACGCGCATTCTTGCGAAAATCTTGCACGCTGACCTTGCCCAGATAAATCTCGGTGAAGGTCATGGCCATGCGCTCGGTCGCGGGCTCAGAGGCGTTGTCAACTTGGTAGACAAATACGCACATCCACTGGTCGCGGGCACCGTGCGTGTCCACGGCTCCACCAGGCTTGCGGGTTGTCTTGACCTCGACCCCGTCTTCCCCGGACGGTACCGCGTTCTTCGGGTAACGGCCATTGACAATCAGGTCGGGGTGTCCGTTGAAATGCCCGTTCACAACCAGCGTGCGGGAGTGATTGGCCAAGCTCGCCGTCAGCATGTCGGACAGGACTCCAGACATGATGGCGGGACGCAACATTTCGTCCAATCGTTCTAGGCCCTTGGCGACGAGATTCGTATTGACGTCGAAGAAGAAATCGTAAACGTCTTGAACGGCGGATCGAAAGTCCTCAAGCCGCATCTCGAACGGCAACGGCAGGGTCACGTTGAGCCTGACGGCATCGAGATGGTTTCGCGTGACAGGCATGACGTTCGTCCGGATTAACCCAAGATCTTCAAAACGGACCCAAGTTCTTGCATTGCTCCGAGTGACATCTGCGTCACCCCTGCAGCACCCGCAAAATCTCGCTCCCATAGGCTTCGAGCTTTTTCGTCCCCAACCCGCTGATGCCCGCCAGCTCGGCCAGGGACTGCGGATGGACTCGCGCCATTTCGGCCAGGGTGGCGTCGTGGAAGACGATGTAGGCGGGCAGGTTGTGCTCGCGGGCGACCTCGGCGCGCCAGGCTTTGAGGGCCGCGAAACGCTCCGACCCATCGTCGTCCAGCGCGGCGGGTGGCGCCCTGTCCTTGCTGCGCGTCGGCTTCACGCCTTTGGCGGCGCGGGCTCGCCGTGGCGTCTCGCTGGGCTGGCGCAACAGCATCAGCACCTCGCCGCGCAGCACATCGCGTGCGCTGGCGGTCAGCTCCAACGTGTTGAACTCGCCTTCGGTGCGCACATGCCCCAGCGCGATGAGCTGGCGCAACACCGCGCGCCATTGGGTTTCGTTCACCTCGACGCCGATGCCGAAGGTGCTCAGGTCCTGGTGATGGAACTGCGTCACCTTGTCGGTCACCTTGCCGCGCAGCACGTCGATCAGGTGGCCGGCACCGAAGCGCTGGCCGCGATTCTGGTGAAAGCGGTAGATGCAGCTCAGCGCCTTGCGCGCGGCCTCGGTGGCATCCCAGGTGGCGGGCGGGTTCAGGCAGTTGTCGCAGGCGTTCTGCCCGCCCGAGCAGGGGTCCGTGTCTTCGCCAAAGTAGGCCAGCAGGCGCGTCCGGCGGCAGCCATGCGCCTCGGCCAGCGCCAGCAACGCGTCCAGCTTGCCGCGCTGGCCGCGCTTGAACTCCTCGGCCGCGGGGCTGTCCTCGATCATGCGGCGCTGGTTCACCACGTCGGCCAGGCCGTAGGCCATCCAGGCGTCGGCGGGCAACCCGTCACGTCCGGCGCGGCCGGTCTCCTGGTAATAGCCTTCGATGTTCTTGGGCAGGTCCAGGTGGGCGACGAAGCGCACATCGGGCTTGTCGATGCCCATGCCGAAGGCGATGGTGGCCACCATCACGATGCCTTCATCCCGAAGGAAGCGGTCCTGGTGTTTCTTGCGCACCGCGGCGTCCAGCCCGGCGTGGTAGGGCAGCGCGGCGATGCCCTCGCTTTCGAGCCAGGCGGCGGTTTCGTCCACCTTCTTGCGCGACTGGCAATACACGATGCCGGCGTCGCCTTCGTGCTCATCCTGAAGAAAGCGCAACAGCTGGTTGCGGGCGTTGTCTTTCTCGACGATGGCATAGCGGATGTTCGGCCGGTCGAAACTGCTGATGAAGATGCGCGCGTCGCCCAGTTGCAGCCGCTCGATGATGTCGGCGCGGGTCAGCTCGTCCGCGGTGGCGGTGAGCGCGATGCGCGGCACGTCCGGATAGCGTTCGTGCAGGACGTTCAGGCCCAGGTAGTCCTCGCGAAAGTCGTGCCCCCACTGGCTCACGCAATGGGCCTCGTCGATGGCAAACAGGCTCAGCAGGCCGCGCTCGTGGAGCGAATCGAGTTGCGCCAGGAAGCGCGGCGTGGTGATGCGCTCGGGCGCCGCGTAGAGCAGCACCAGGCGCCCGCCCATCATGTCGCGCTCGATGCGCTGGGCGTCTTCGAGCGTCAGCGACGAGTTGAGATAGGCCGCGTGCACCCCGGCTTCTTCGAGCGCGCCGACCTGGTCGTGCATCAGCGCGATCAGCGGGCTCACCACGATGGCCACGCCACGCTCGCTGAGGTG
>JAYSVE010000058.1:0-2378 GCA_043718725.1 Methylibium sp. | reverse complement strand
TTGGCAAAACGATGGTGCAAGAACATGGTTGAACTCCCTGAGTAGTTGATGAAGTGAAGATTCGATCGCGAGCCACGTCTTCGGCACGACCCTCTCGGAGACGATTCGCACTGGCAAACGACGTGGATTCAGTATGCGAGTCGCCCGGTGTTCTTGCGCAAGCGAGGCGTATCCAAGTGTGCAGGTCGCGTGTCGACAATTAGGGCTGGCGTCGCTTGCGACGGCTGACGCTTTGCGTCACTCCCATTGAATTCAAAGCAGACGGCTGGTAACACTTCACGAACGCGCGTTAGCATTTGGCCTTGCGGCTGCGGGCCGCCCGGCGACGCGGAGTCACGTCGTCGGCCCGACGCCGGAACGCCTCGTCGAAGAGACCGCGCACAGCGTGAAGGAAGCAGCCATGACCGTCCACGACCACGACCACGACCACGATCACCCGCCCGATCACAGCGAGCTCGGCGAGATGGAGTTGCGCGTGCGCGCCCTGCAAACCGTGCTCACCGAAAAGGGCTACATCGATCCGGCCGCGCTCGATGTGTTGATCGACACCTACCAGTCCAAGATCGGCCCGCGCAACGGCGCCCGCGTGGTCGCACGCGCCTGGCTTGACCCGGCCTTTGACGCCTGGCTGCAACGCGATGCGAGCGGGGCCATCGCCTCGCTGGGCTACACCGGCCGCCAGGGTGAGCACATGGTGGCGGTGAAGAACAGCGCCACGCGCCACAACCTGGTGGTCTGCACGCTGTGTAGTTGCTACCCCTGGCCGGTGCTGGGCCTGCCGCCCACCTGGTACAAGAGCGCGCCGTACCGGTCGCGCGCCGTCAAGGACCCGCGCGGCGTGTTGGCCGACTTCGGTGTGGCGGTTCCAGAGTCCACCCAAATCCGCGTCTGGGATTCGACCGCCGAAGTGCGCTACCTCGTGATCCCGCAGCGCCCGGCCGGCACCGAAGGCCTGGGTGAAGAACAGCTCGCCGCGCTGGTGACACGCGACTCGATGATCGGCACCGGCCTCCCCTTGGCTGGCCCGGGCGCGCCATGAGCACGCCGGGCCGCCATGGGCCACGGAGGGGCCCACTTCGTGAACCCCAAGGCGAATACCACAGTGCGAAGCACGGAGGTGGCCCGATGAACTGCGTCACCCGCGCCGACCTCGGTGGCCAACCCGGCCATGGACACGTGCTGCCAGAGGCCGAAGGCGACTTGTTCCACGCCGCCTGGGAGCCGCGCGTGCTGGCGCTGGTGCTGGCAATGGGGGCCACCGGCGCATGGAACATCGACGCCAGTCGCAGCGCGCGAGAAACCCTGCCCGACTACGCCGACCTGAGCTACTACCAGATCTGGCTGGCCGGGTTGCAAAAGCTGCTGCAGGAACGCAGCCTGGTGCAGGCCGATGAACTCAGGGCGGGCCACGCGCTGCACCCGCCGCTGCCGGTCGCCCGGGTGCTGCAAGCGGGCATGGTGGCCGCCGTGCTCGCCAAAGGCTCTGCCACCGAGCGCCGCGCCACAACGGTCGCGCGCTTTCAGGTCGGCCAGCGCGTGCAGGCGCGTGTGCACACGGCCCCGCACCACACCCGCCTGCCCGGCTATGTGCAAGGCAGGACGGGCGTGGTCGAACATGTGCACGGCGCCCATGTGTTTGCCGATGCCAACGCCCAAGGCCTGGGTGAGCAGCCGCAATGGCTCTACACCGTGGTGTTCGATGGCGACGCGCTGTGGGGCGCCGCCGCGGCGCCCGGCCTGCGCGTGTCGGTGGACGCGTGGGAGCCCTACCTGGAGGCCGCGCCGTGACCGGCGAAATCGTTGCCCTGCCCGGCATGCCGGTCGATGCCGACGGCCCGGTTTTCGCCGAACCCTGGCAGGCGCAGGCGTTTGCGATGGCGTTGACCCTGCACCGGCGCGGCCTGTTCACCTGGGCCGAATGGGCGCAGGCGCTGTCGGCCCAGATCGCCGAGGCACAGACCGGGGGCGACGCCGACCTCGGCGACACCTACTACCGGCACTGGCTTGCCGCGCTCGAGTCGCTGGTTGCCACCAAGGGCGCCAGCACACGGGCCGAACTGGCGCTTTTTCAACGCGCCTGGGACCGCGCCGCCGAGCGCACACCGCATGGCCGGACGATCGAGCTGGCGATGCGCGATTTCTCCGACTGATAGCGCTCGCTTTGGCGCCGCGCCACGGCCTCAACGCCGTGGCTGCAGCTTTGCAAACGCCGCGGCCATCGCCGAAGGCGCCTCGGCCGCCGCACGCCCAGCGCCCCCCGGCCGTTCGCCACGGCCGGCCGGGCGGAATGAATTGCCGGGGGCGGCACCGGCCAATGCGACCACCGCATCGAGCTTCATTGTCAGCGAAATGCGCTTGCGCGCCAGGTCCACTTCCAG
>JAYSVE010000570.1:0-8843 GCA_043718725.1 Methylibium sp. | reverse complement strand
GCATCGAAGGTCTGGTCCATGTGTCCGAAATGGACTGGACCAACAAGAACATCGCACCCTCGAAAATCGTGTCGCTGGGCGACGAAGTCGAAGTCATGGTGCTGGAGATCGACGAGGACAAGCGCCGCATCTCGCTGGGCATGAAGCAATGCCGCGCGAACCCCTGGCAAGAGTTCGCTCAGAACACCAAGCGCGGCGACCGCGTCAAGGGCCCGATCAAATCCATCACCGATTTCGGCGTCTTCGTCGGCTTGGCCGCCGGCATCGATGGCCTTGTCCATTTGAGCGACCTGTCCTGGAACGAGCCAGGTGAAACCGCCGTGCGCAATTACAAGAAGGGCCAGGACGTGGAAGCCCTGGTGCTGGCCATCGACGTGGACCGCGAGCGCATTTCCCTGGGCATCAAGCAGCTTGACGCTGATCCTTTCACGTCCTTTGTCACCGTCAACGACAAAGGCCAGACCGTCACCGGCAAGGTGCGCACTGTCGATGCACGGGGCGCCGAGATCGACCTGGGCCAGGACATCCTGGGCTACTTGCGCGCCTCGGAAATCAGCCGCGACCGCGTGGAAGACGCGCGCAACGTGCTCAAGGAGGGCGACGAGGTCACGGCCGTGATCGTCAACGTGGACCGCAAAACGCGCAACATCCAGCTCTCGGTGAAGGCCAAGGACAATGCCGACCAGCAAGAGGCGATGGCCAATCTGAGCCAGGCTTCATCTCGTGAAAACGCCGGCACGACCAGCCTGGGCGCCCTGCTGCGCGCCAAGCTGGACACCACCGACAAGCCCTGACGCGCTGAACCGCTTGGTTCGGCTGCGCTGCGCGCGATGAACGACATGCCTGCTTATCTTCTGCTCGAGGCCGCATCCGCGGCGCATCGAGCAGGGGATCTGGTGGCGCCGATAGCATGACCCGATCCGATCTCGTCGAGGCTTTGGCTCAGCGCTTCGCGCAGTTGAATCAGCGCGACGCTGAATTCGCCGTCAAAGCGATTTTGGATGTGATGGGAGACGCCTTGGTGGGTGGCAACCGGATCGAAATTCGCGGCTTCGGCAGTTTTTCGGTAACGCACCGGCCGCCTCGACAAGGCCGCAATCCGCGCAGCGGCGAGAGTGTCGCAATACCGGAAAAGCGCGTTCCTCACTTCAAGCCGGGCAAGGCCCTGCGCGAGGCAGTGGACGAAAAAACCCGCTTGATGCGAGCCGGCAAGGCTCACTAAGCGCGGGTCCGGGCCACGGCTTGCGGAGCAGAGGAATGAAGTACCTGGCCTGGCTGTTTCGCTGGTCCCTGCGCGCGGCGATTTTTTTCGCCTTGCTGGCCTTTGCCTTGAATAACCAGCATCAGGTCGAGGTTCATTTTTTCCTCGGCCAGCACTGGAGCGCGCCACTGGTTGCGGTGTTGCTTGGTGGCTTTGCACTCGGCTTGGTCGCTGGCGTTTTGGGCATGGCGCCGCATTGGTGGCGCCAGCGCCGTCTTGCCAAGAACTCTGGCACTTCTGGCAACACCGCTGACACCGGCCTGATCAACGCTTCCGCGGCAAGGCCCGATGGACATTGACCTCACTTGGATGCTGCTCGGCCTGCCAGTGGCTTTTGCGCTGGGCTGGTTGGCCTCGCGGCTGGACTTCCGCCAGCTTCGCATCGAGAACCGCCAAGCGCCCAAAGCCTATTTCAAGGGCCTGAACCATCTGCTCAACGAACAGCAGGATCAGGCCATCGACGCTTTCATCGAGGCGGTGCAGAACGACCCGGAAACCTCGGAACTGCACTTCGCACTGGGCAATCTGTTTCGCCGCCGCGGCGAGTACGAGCGAGCGGTCCGCGTGCACGAACACCTGCTCAACCGCGCCGACCTGCCCAAGAGCGAACGCACGCGGGCACAACATGCGCTCGCCCAGGACTTCATGAAGGCCGGCTTGTTCGACCGCGCCGAGCAGTCCTACCAGGCACTGCACGAAACCACGTTCGACACCGATGCGCGGCTCGCGCTGTTGACCTTGCACGAACGCTCGCGCAATTGGCAGGCCGCGGTGGACGATGCGCGCCATCTTGAGCGCAGCGGCACGGCATCGTTCGCCGCACGCATCTCGCACTATTGGTGCGAGCTGGCGCTTGAAGCCGACGCCAAGAACGACACGCCAGTGGCCGACCAGGCTTTGCGTTTGGCCCGCGAGGCAGCGCCGCGTGCGGCCCGGCCCCTGGTGCTCGCCGGTCAACGCGCCGCGGCGGCCTCTGAACATGCCAGCGCGATGGCGCTCTGGAGCGAACTGTCGGCGATCCGGCCCGAAGCCTTCGGCCTGGTGGCGCGCGAGTATGCCGCCAGCGCCTTGTCTTGCGGTGACGGCCCGGCGGCACTGAGCAAGCTTCGCGCGATGTATCTGCGCCTGCCGACGATGGACCTGCTTCAAGCCATTGCCACGCTGGAGCCCGACCCCGAAAAGCAACGCGAGCGCCTGTTGAGCCATCTGCGTGAGCAACCCAGCCTGTCCGCCGCCCAGGCGCTGCTGGCGCAAAGCCAGGGCAGGACGCTCAGCGCGACCGAAGCGGACGGCGTGCGCGACGCTCTCAACCGTGCGGCGCGGCCCTTGCAGCGTTACCGCTGCGCGGCGTGCGGGTTCGAGGCACAACACTACTTCTGGCAATGCCCGGGTTGCCTGAACTGGGACAGCTACCCGTCTCAACGGCTGGAGGACCTGGGATGACACCCCTCAGGGCTCACGCCCTCGTGGCTCGCGACCGGCTCGCCCAAGCCCGCGTGCTGGTCGTTGGCGACGCCATGCTCGACCGTTACTGGTTCGGCGCCGTCGATCGCATTTCGCCGGAAGCGCCTGTGCCGGTCGTGCGCGTGACCCGCGAGGAAGAGCGCCTGGGCGGCGCCGCCAATGTGGCCCTCAACGTCAAAACGCTGGGCGCGCAGGCCACCTTGCTGACGGTCGTCGGCAACGACGAAGCGGCGGGCAAGCTGCGTCAGTTGCTGGCCCGGCACGGCGTGAACGCGCTGCTGGGCAGCGACCCCAAGCTCCACACCATCGTCAAGCTGCGCGTGATCGGCCGTGCCCAGCAATTGCTTCGCGTTGACTTCGAGAACCAGCCCGATCACGAGGTGCTGGCGGGCATGCTGAGTGACTTCGAGCGCGCCTTGGTCAACCACGATGCCGTGCTCTTCTCCGACTACGGCAAGGGGGGCCTGACCCACATTCCGCGCATGATTGAGATGGCCAAGCGCACCGCGAAACCGGTGCTCATCGACCCCAAGGGCAGCGACTACAGCCGCTATGCAGGCGCCACCGTCATCACCCCCAACCGTGCCGAACTGGCGCAGGTGATCGGCGCCTGGCAGGACGAAGCGCAGTTGCACGAACGGGCGCAAGGCTTGCGCCAACAGCACGGGCTGGCCGGCCTGCTGCTGACGCGTTCGGAAGACGGCATGTCCTTGTTCGACGCCGCCGGGCATGTGCAGGTGCCGGCCCAGGCGCGCGAGGTTTTTGACGTGACCGGCGCTGGCGACACCGTGATCGCCACGCTCGCCGCGATGCTGGCCTGCGGCCTGACGCTGCGCCAGGCCATGCCGATCGCCAACCGCGCGGCCAGCGTCGTGGTGGGCAAATTCGGCACCGCCAGCGTCAGTTACGACGAGCTCTTTGAATGAGGAAATCGACATGAGAGTCGTGGTGACCGGCGCCGCCGGCATGATTGGCAGCAACCTCGTGCAAGGGCTCAATGCCATCGGCATCGACGACGTGATCGCGGTCGACGACCTGACCGACGGCGCGAAGTACCGCAACCTGTTGGGCGCACGGCTCAGCGACTATTTCGACAAGCGCGACTTCTACCCACGCTTCGCGCGCGGCGAGTTCGGCAAGGTCGACGCGGTGTTGCACCAGGGCGCCTGCTCAGACACGATGGAGCACGATGGGCGCTTCATGCTGGACAGCAACTACCGCTGCTCGAAGGACCTGCTCGATGCCTGCCAGGCCCAGGGCACAAGGCTGCTCTATGCATCGTCGGCGGCCGTCTATGGCGGCAGCGGAACGTTTCGCGAAGACCCCGCCTTTGAGCAACCGCTCAATGTGTACGGCTACTCCAAGCTGCTGTTCGACAACGTGGTCCGGCGCATGCTGCAGGCCCAGGCCAACGCAGCAGCGACCCAGGTCGCCGGGTTTCGCTATTTCAATGTCTACGGACCGCGCGAGCAGCACAAGGGGCGCATGGCCTCGGTGGCGTTTCACCATTTCAACCAGTTCCGCGAAACCGGCAAGGTCAGGCTCTTCGGCGACTACGGCGGCTACGCGCCCGGCCGGCAGTCGCGCGACTTCGTGTTTGTCGACGACCTGGTCGCCGTCAATCTGTGGTTCTTGCAGCACCCGCAGGCCAGTGGCATCTTCAACCTGGGCAGCGGCACGGCGCAGCCGTTCAACGACGTCGCGGTGGCGGTCCTCAACGCGTCGCGTGGCCTGACGGGCGAGGCGGCGCTGCCGTTGGAAAGCCTGGTTCAGCAAGGCCTGATCGAGTACATCCCATTCCCAGACGCCCTGGTGGGCAAGTATCAATGCTTCACACAGGCCGATCTGACCGGCCTGCGAGCCACGGGCTGCTCCCATTCGTTCGCCTGCGTCGAAACCGGCGTGCCGCGGTATGTCGAATGGCTGACACGGCAGGCCTGACGATCCCGCATCAAACCGCCGGGGCAGACAACCCCGTCAACCCCACCGCGGCGCGGGCCGTTGTAGGCCCTGCGGTGAGCCACCAGCGGATCACCCCAAACCGGCGGCCGGGTTCAACCGGACACGGCCCCAACGCTCTCTCAACCTGAATCGAGGACGACACATGATCAAGAAACTTCTGGCCACCCTGCTGGCCCTCTTCACCGCGGTCGCGTTCGCGGCGGTCGACATCAACAAGGCGACCCAGGCCGAACTGGAAGCCGTCAAAGGCATCGGACCCGGCATCTCCGTCAAGATCCTCGACGAACGCAAGAAGGCGCCGTTCAAAGACTGGAACGACATGGTCGAGCGAGTCAAGGGCGTCGGCGAGGGCAACGCAGCGAAGTTCTCAGCCGAGGGTCTGACCATCAATGGCGCCGCCTTCAAGGGCGCAACCCCGGTTGCCGCCGCCAAGAAGGACGACAAGCCGGCCGCTGCCGCGGCGAAGACCGACGAAAAGAAGGCCACGATGAGCCCCGCCGCACCCGCAGCCGCCGCCGCCCCGATGGCCAAGGCCGATGCAAAGGCAACCGACAAGCCGGCGGCCATGAACGCCGACGACAAGAAGGCCGCCGCCAAGAAGGAGAAGGAAGACAAGGCCGCTGCGAAGCTGAAGGAGAAAGAAGACAAGGCTGCAGCCGCCAAGACCGCCACGGAAGACAAGGCGGCCGCGAAACCCGTGGCGGCCAAGGCGTCCGACGCCAAGCCGACGAAGTAGATCTTGCGCAAGGGCGGCCAGCCCAAGCATGACGCCCCGCCCCCGCGGGGCGTTTTTCGTTCAGCACGAACAGGCTGAGGCCCCGCACATTGCCGGATGTTCAGCTCGACGCGGCTGCTACCGGCTCGACCCGCGCGCGCCTGCGTCGCTCCCAGCCGAAGAAGCTCAACACCTCGTTGCGGCGGCGCAAGGTATCGGCCACACCCAACGCGACCAGTTCGCGGGTGTAGGCCGACTCGAACAACAAATAGCTCGCCAATGCGGCGCCGCGCGCATCCTGACCCCGACCCGACACCCCCACGCCACGCAGCAAGGCGCGAATCGGCGCGGGCAGGCTGCCCAGGTGCTTGGCCGCGAGGTCGTCCAAACGCTTGCTGGGCGAAATCACCAGCACCTCGATAGGCCGCAGCGTGGTCTTCGCCAGGCTGTGCGGCGGCAGAAGTCTGAGCGTGGCGTTGATGCGCTGCAACCGCTCCACATCGACGGCCAAAGCATCCAGAAAAATGCTCGACAACGCATGCCCGGCGATCTGCGCCAGGTTCGGGTACTCACTGCTGCCGATGCGCGTGTCCGCAGGCTCATGCATGCGCCCCGCCCCGACCACGAGAATGCGCTGCGCGCCCAGGTGCACGGCCGGCGAGATTGGCGCGGACTGGCGCATCGAGCCATCGCCGCAGTATTCAAGGCGGCCGTCGATGTCCAACCGCTGTGCCGGAAACACAAAAGGAATGGCCGACGAGGCCAGCAGGTGGTCCGCCGTGATCGAACCACGCACCGCAATGCGCTGCGAGCGGGTCCAGGGCTCGATGTCCGAGGCAGCGTCGTAGAAGGTGACATGCAAACCAGAACCGTAGCTTGAAGCGGTCACGGCCAGGGCCTGCAGGTGGCCTTCGAGCCTCATCTGCCGCACTCGTTCAGTGTTGACGAAGCGCTTGAGCAGCATCGACAACGGCTCGTTGTCGAGCAGCGAGCGCGGTTTGGCGCGCCGCCAGCGGGCGATGATCCAGCCCAGCGACATCATCGTCAGCCACCGCGCCCCGGTGCGCATCACGCCGATCGAGTCCGAGCGGTAGACCTGCTCGGCGTGGAAGTTTTCCCACACCTCGCACAGACCCCCGACCGCGGCGTCGAAATCGTCGGCCTGACTGGCCAGCGCCACCGCGTTAATGGCACCCGCCGAGGTCCCTGTGATCACGGGAAAGGGGTTGACGCTGGTCACTTGGCAATTGCGCCGCAGGTGCGCAATGGCCTTGAGCACGCCCACCTGGTAAGCGGCGCGGGCGCCACCGCCGGTCAGCACCAAACCCGTTGTCGCCGTGGTGTCGGTCATCCATCGCCCTCGGGCGACGTTGCGCCGCCCTGGCGGAATCTTAGGTCACACCGAGGCCGCAGTGGCTTCGGCGAACGTCGACAAATCGACGTTCACTGCCAGCATTCCTGGGCGCTCTTGGTGGCGTCTGCCGAGACGCCGCGCTCACCGCGCTGGTTGAGCGTGAAGGACTTGCACCCATCGTCGGCCTGCGCCCCTTGAGGGCTCGCGCTGAGGACGTAGGTGGTGGCCGCCTTGGGATCCAGGGTCAGGCTGTAGTAGCCGTTGTCGGTGTTGGCCCGGGCCACCACGGTGGCGCCCGAAGTGTTGCTCAACGTCGCGGTCGAATAGCCGGTGGCGGCGTTTTCGGTCGCGTAGCGCTCCAGGCTTTGCGCCGCCGTCGTGAGCGCCGCCTTGGCGTCGGTACGCCGGGCTTTGCGCACGGCGTCCTGGTAGGTCGGCAGCGCGATCATCGACAGTATCGCCACCACCACCACCACAACCATCACTTCGACCAGAGTGAATCCCGAACGCGCCACACGCACCGGTGTCGTGCGCCACCGGACCGGGTCACGGCACATACACAACACCCAAGGTGCGCGGTTCGGCGCCGCCGGGCGCCAACGTGAATCGAAGCACCTGGCCCTTGCCCAACACGTCGGGCTGCACCGCGCGGCCCTGCCGAAACAAGCGCGTGCGGCCGACAACGATGGCGACCCAGGCGCCATTGATGTAGATCGAATCGCCGTTCGGGGCGACCGCGTCGACCCGACCCTGGCGCAGACTGGCACTGTCGTCGGCCTGGCGCACGGGGTCGGGTTTCGGCGCGTTCACGACGGCGGCCCGGGTCGGGGGCGGGGCGTCGATGGCTCGAACCGCGTGAACGGCGGGCACCGCGCAAAGCGCGCCGATGCCCAGGATCGCGTGAATCAACTTCATGGCTTGACCTTTCGGCGCACCAAGGATCGCGCGCCACTCTTGAATACATCGGACGGGTCGAACAGGCACTTCGGATCCATTCCATTGAACCTAGAAACGGCAGTTGGACGCGCCCGAGTGAGCCGCGATGCGGTGGGCTGGCAAGACGCGACGACGCTGCGGGCTCATGCCCGCGAGGAGAAGCAACGCCGCCAGCGCGCCGCAGCGCGGCTCAAACGGGTGCGTAGCGCTTTCACCCAGCCGGTGAAGGTGGTCGTGAGGAAAAAAGTCAATATCCATGCGGTGTTTCCAGCGGAGGAGAGCGGTCAACTGACGTTTCTAGGTTGAATGCGCTTGACCACAACAGATGCGACGCCGCATCCAAGTGCGCAGGCGTCAGCGAACTTCGCGCCACATGGCCCGACCGTCGCGCGACTGGCCCAGACCGCCGATGACGGTTTCGATCGTGCCGTCCGCCTTGTTGACATAGCGCAGATCCAGCTTGCCGTGCGCCAGGACGCCAGCCGTCGCCGGTGCCGCGCTCAAACGCCTGCCCGACACGTTGTTGCTGGTGCCCGCCCCCAACAGCGCGAAATTCACGAAGTCGGACGTCGTCAGGTTCGCCACGTCGGCGTCGGTGTTGAAGGTCGCACTGTCGAGTCGATTGCCGGTGATCGCATCGAATTCGAGCAACCAGCCGCTGCCGCCGAACTCGCAGGCCGAACCAGTTTGCGGGATCATCGACGTGAAGATCAAGCGACCGGCGCGAAAACGCGCATCCGTGACCAGCCGCTCGCCGCTGGTCGGCAGGTCCACGTACCAGCCCTTCTTGGTCGAAAGGTAGTCTGCGCGCGAGAGCTTGACTTCATCGGCGATGAGGCTGTCGCCGGGCGCGCCCACAGCATGCGTGCTCAAGCGGAACTCCACACCCGCCAGCGTCGCCGTGGCAACAATGCTTTGTTGCTGCAAGGCACTCAGCGCCACGGTGCCGTTGATGCCGCTGTCAACAACGGCATAAAGGGACTGAGCGCTCGTATCGGTGTGGTCAACGGTCGCAAGGTAGCGGCCGGTGCCGAACCCGACCAGGAAGCCGCCGGGCGGAAAGCGCGACACATCGGGCCGACCCGTGATCGGCTGGCCACCCGGTGTCTTGAACAGCGCCACACCGCCATTGCCCAGCCCCCAGGACGTCG
>JAYSVE010000569.1:0-8853 GCA_043718725.1 Methylibium sp. | reverse complement strand
GGGCGTCAGGTCTGCCGGCTGTGAATCCTGGGTGTAGGTTGCGCGGCCGAAGTCGGCGCTGCCGCCCAGCACCAGTTGGTTCTTCATGTCGGCAAGATCGCCGCTCAACGTGACCTGCAGCCCGAAGCCCGAACTGGTCTGGTCGATCGCCGAACGGTCGTTGAGGGCCTCCACGTCATTCACCGCGCCGCTGGCCGGGTCGACCTCGCCGTAGGCGTCGTTGACGTTGCTGCTGACATTGAAATTGCGCATCCGGCGCAGGTAGAGGTTGGCGCTGACCAGCATGTCCTCGGCGATGAAATGGCTGCCCTTGAGCGCCAGCATCGTCAGCTTGTTGGTGTTGGTGTCGGGGTAGGTG
This sequence comes from Methylibium sp., assembly GCA_043718725.1. Classification (GTDB taxonomy): domain Bacteria; phylum Pseudomonadota; class Gammaproteobacteria; order Burkholderiales; family Burkholderiaceae_C; genus LGRD01. The sequence continues at coordinate 8,495 of JAYSVE010000569.1, read as the reverse complement.
TAGGCCTGCCGCCGGTTGTCGAAAAACGAGACCGGCAGGGTCTGCGTGCCTTCGAGCCGGTTGTTCGCACCGGTCAGCGACAGGTCGACATCGGTGCCGTTGTGGCGGTAGCCCAGCTTGGCGAAGACCTGTTGAATGCGGCTCGGGTTGTGTTCGGCCCAGCCCCGGTCCCGGGACAGGTTGGCGGTGACGAAATAGTCCCACGGACCCGCGGCGCCGCCATGCTCGACTTGCAGCGTCGTGCGCCCGAACGAGCCGCCGGACAACTCGACGCCGCCGCCGGCGTGGTCGCGGCCGGACTTGGTGATGATGGCCAACGCGCCGCCCAGCGTGTTCAGGCCGAACAGGGGGTTCGAGCCGGGGATCAGCGTGAGGCTGGCAATGGCCGACTGCGGCAGCAGGTCCCAGTTGACCACGTCGCCAAACGGCTCGTTGACGCGCACGCCGTCCTGGAACACCGACAAACCCTGGGGCACCCCCACCAGCGGCGACGCGGTGAACCCGCGAAAGCTCACGTCGAGCTGGTACGGGTTGCCCTGGGCCGCGTTGACGTTCACGCTGGTCGGGTTTTGCTCCAGGAATTCGGTGACGTTGCCCTGGCGTTGCAGGCCCAGCTCGCGCCCGCCGTAGGTCTGCACATTGGCCGGCACATCGCGCAGCGGCGTGCCCAGGCCGGGCAGGGGTGTGGTGACGATCACATCGACACGTGGCAAGGCGGCGGATGCGGGCTGGGCCAGGCTGGGCAAGGCGCAGCAACAGGCCAGGAGGGCTGCGCCGGCGGCCGGCGCGAGTGGGGGGTGGCTGCGGGCGGTGCGCGGCGTGGGGCGGTTCATCGTGTCTCCAGGATCATCGGTCGGGGGTCGTTGCGCCAGGCGCAGCCCGCCACCCTATCCAGGACAGCGGCGCGGCAACAGGGAAAACTTCCCGATGTCGGGCCGGGTTGGGGCTGATCGGCAAGGCCCCCGATGGCCGGGCTCAGCGCCCATCCGGCGCGATCACGCCATGGCGGATGGCCAGGTGCGCCAACGCCGCCGAGGTGCCGACGCCGAGTTTTTCCTTGATCAGCGTCTGGTGGTTGGACACGGTCTTCGGGCTCAGATTGAGCGCCAGCGCGCACGCCGCGATCGTCTCGCCACGGGCCAACAGGCGAAAGATCTCGAACTCGCGCGGCGTCAGGGCATCGAGCGCCCCACTGCCCGGCGTGCCCTGCATCAGGTGGGCGGGCAGGTCCGGGCTCAGGTAGCGCCGGCCGGCGTGAACCGTGCGCACCGCGTCGAGCAGGCTCTCGGGCGCGCTGCTCTTGGTCAAGAAGCCGCGCGCACCGAGGTCAAAGGCGCGTCGCACCAGCATCGCGCTGTCGTGCATGCTGAAGACCAGCACGCGCGCGTCGGGCACGCGCGCCAGCACCCGCCGGATCAGTTCGAGCCCGCCACTGCCGGGCATCGACAGGTCGGTCACCGTCACCTGCGGCGCCTGCGTGGCAAACGCCGCCACCGCCTCGTCGACGCGGCCGGCCTGCGCCACCACGCACATGTCGCCGGCCTGCTCCAGCAGCCGCTGGTAGCCGGCGCGAACGACGGGGTGGTCGTCGACCAGCAACAGGCGGATCACGTCGACCCGCCTGGGGCCGGCAGGCTCAGGCGCAGGCGCGTGCCTGCGCCGGGCGCGCTGTCGATCTGCAACTCGCCGCCCAACGCCGCGGCGCGCTCGCCGGCGCCCAGCAGGCCCAGCCCGCGCGTGTCGCGTTGCGGGCTGAAGCCGCAGCCGTCGTCGTCGACCCGCAGCAGCAACCGGTCCGGCGCCGTGCGTTGCAGGCCGATGCGCACGCGCGACGCCCGGGCATGGCGGATCACGTTGGAAAGCGCCTCCTGCGCCACGCGGTACAGGGCCGTGTCCAGCGCCTCGCCCAGGCCGTCGAGGGCGCCGTCATGGTGAAAGACGCAGGCCACGCCGCTGCGCTCTTCCCACGCCTCGCACAAGGCCTGCACCGCGGCCACCAGGCCAAGCTCGTCGAGTTCGGCCGGACGCAGCCGGCGCAGCAGGCTGCGCACGTTCTGGTACAGCGACTCGGCGGTGGCGGCGGTTCGGGCCGCGGCCGCCGCGATTAGCTGCGGGTCGTGGGCGCGCTGGATGTACGCGGCCTCGACGCGGATGGCGTTGCAGCGTTGCCCCAACTCGTCGTGCAGTTCGCGCGCCAGCGCGCGCCGCTCGCTTTCCTGCAGGTTGATGAGCTGGCGCGCCAGCTCGCGGTTGTGCGCCAGCAGCCGAAGCGCCTCGGCCTGCGCCTGGGCGCGCAGGCGCAACGCCGCGGCGGCCTCGGCACGGCGGCGGAACGCGAACCAGGCCAGTCCGAACGCCAGCACGGTCAGGGCCGTCGGCAGTTCATCGATCTGCCAGAACTCCCAGCGCGCGGTCCAGCGCGACATGGCTTCGTGCAGCTCGAACAGCCCTGCCAACACAAAGGCCGCCCCCGTCAGCGCCAGGACCAGGGCCAGGTCGCGCCGCGTGGAGGTGGACAATGCCGAAGCGGCGCGACCCGGCCAGGCACTGGATGCGGTGGGCCGGGTTCGCGCGGGCAGGCTCAGGTCATCAGGCACAGGGTGGGAATGGAAAGCACAGCTGAGAAGAACCGGGCGATGATACGGGCCCACCCCCAGCGGCAGCGCTTCCTGGCCCGGCTGGCCGGCAGCCTGGCGCAGGGCGACTTCGTCAAGCTGGTGCTGGCCAAATACATTGGGCCCGAGGTCCAGCTCCACCAGGTGGCGGTGCGCCAGGTCGTGCTGCGCGACGTCGCCTACCTGTCACTGGTGTACCGCTACCAGACCCGCGACGTGACCCGGAACCTGGCGTTGGCCGAAGCGCTGTGCGCCATCGACGAGCTGCTGGGCGACGGGTTCCGCAACGCCCACCTGTTGACGACCACCGAAGACATCCAGCTCGCCATCAGCCAGCGCGGCCAGTGCACGCTGCGCAGCAGCGCGATCAGGCATGCCGAGGCGCCAGCGCAGGGGCACGACCGCGAAAAGAAGCGCTTCGTCGACCTGGACCGGCCGTTCCTCGCGGCCCTGGGCGTGACCGATGCGCAGCACCGGCTGGTGCCGGCGATGGCGCGCAAGTGGAAGCAGATCAACAAGTTCGTCGAAGTGTTTTCGCACGCGCTGGCGGCGTCCACGCTGGCCCAGGCGCGAACGCTGCGGGTCATGGACTTCGGCTCGGGCAAGGGCTACCTGACCTTCGCGATCCACGACCACCTGCGCCATGCGCTCGGGGTTGGCGCGCAAGTCATCGGCGTCGAACTGCGGCCCGACATGGTGCGCCTGGGCAACGCGGTGGCGGCCCGCCTGGGCCTTGACGGGCTGCGCTTCGACCTGGGCGACGTGACGAGCCATGCGCCGCAGCCCATCGACGTGATGATCGCGCTGCACGCCTGCGACACGGCGACCGACCATGCGATCCACAAGGCCATCCGGGCCGGCGCGGCCATCATCCTGTGCTCGCCCTGCTGCCACAAGCAGATCCGCCCGCAACTGCTCAGCCCGCACCCGCTGCGCCCGATCCTGCAGCACGGCATTCACCTGGGGCAAGAGGCGGAGATGCTGACCGACGGCCTGCGCGCGCTGTTGCTCGAGTCACGCGGCTACCAGACCCAGGTGTTCGAATTCGTCGCGCTCGAACACACCAGCAAGAACAAGATGATCCTGGCCGTCCGGCGTGCCCGCCCCGGGCCGGCCGACGAGGTGCTGGCGCAGATCGCCGAGATCAAGCGCTTCTACGGCATTCGCGAGCAGTGCCTGGAAACCTTGTTGAACGCCGACACGTCAGCGGCCAGCGTGGTCGATGTCGGTGCCACCGGCGCGCCGGCATGAAAAAAAGCCGGCGGCACGGCTGCCGTCGGCCCCCGGGTTGTGACCGCTCGCGTCAGATGTGGGTGGCGGTCCAGGCCCCCGAGTTGCCACCGTTGACCCAGGTGCCGCTGCCGGCCCCGGGCGAATTGAAGGTCCCGGTGATCGTCGCACCGTTGGCGGCGCTCAGGTTGGCGGCGCCTGCGGCCGTGACGCTGCCTGACACCGAATACGGAGCCCCGAAGACGCCGGGCGAGGTCTGGATGCGGCAATTGCCGGAGATCTGGCCGGCGAGGTCGACCACGAGGTTCGTGCAGTCCCCCGGCGTGGTGCCGGTGAAGACGACATTCCAGCGGCCCGAAAAGCGCCGGACCACGGGGCCGACCGGGGCCTGCCCATGGAACGAATAGGCCTCGAGCACGAACTCGGTAGAGTCACTTGACGTGGCCGCCGTCTGACCCTTGGGAACCGTCTTCGACGTTGCGGTGCATTTGACGACCTGCGCGGTCACCGTGTCGACCCAGCAGGTCTCGTCCTTGGTGGTGTCGAACGCCGAGGTGCCCGAGACCTGTCTTTGGGAGTACTTGACGGCGTTGAACGTGCCCAGCGGCGTCGTGATCTGCTCGGCCGCGTTCAAGGTGCCGCTCATCGTCCATTTTTGGATGTTCGGCGTGGTGGCGCCGCTGACGAGGCAGGACTCGTCGGCCGTGAACTGCTGATAGGCGGCGCCCACCAGCGTGCTGCGCGGCGGGCCGGTGAACAGGGCGGGGCTGTAACTGCAGCTCACCGGGCCGGTGATGGCGGTGTTGAGCGCTCCCGTTCCCGCATAGCCTCGGGTGGACAGCTCGCTCAAGGTCGATGCGGTGTCGACGCGGGTCAACGAGCCATCCGCATTGACGGCCGCGTAGGTGCGTGTGAGGGTGCGCGAGGTGTTGGAGCCGGCCGGGAGAATCGGATAGATCGACGAGGTGTAGACCGAATAGTCGCCGACGTTGGGCAGTGCCGTCGGGTAGGGGTCGCCGCTGGGCGTTGGGGATCCGGAAGATCCGCCGCCACCGCCGCAACCGGAAAGGGCAACAAGACTGGCGGCAACGGCTGTGACTAGTGTTTGGCGCATGGGGTCCTTCCTGGTGTGATGCCCATCGAGGCGACGGGTCTTTGCAACGCTCCAGCTCTGGGCGTTGGCGAAAAGCTTCAGATTGTGCCGCGCCACCCCTGGCGCGCCCGAGGGCCAAACCGAAGCATTTCGCAACTTTCGTCACCACTTGCAATGTTTCACGGCCCAAAAGCAAAGGGCCACCGCAAGGTGGCCCATGGCTTTCCGGGCAATGCATGGCTGACATGCACGCACGGTTTCTGGCGCCGGGTACGGGTTCCGGAGGCCCGCCCAATGGTGCGGTCGGTTTGTCGCCTTTGAGCTTTGCATTGTGGCGCGGCACGACAACGACGATCCATGGAAAAGGGCGGTCTTTCACCCCCGATTCATGGGGCTGCCGGCGGCCATCGGCTAACCTCGCGGCCTCGCCCCGATGCGCCGGCTTCAGCCAGACCACGGGCGCGCCGCGGAGAGCCTGCTTGTTCGGTCTGTTCGAAAAACTGGTCCATCCCTACCCGGCGGCCGAGCCTTCGGTCCCGCCGCGTGGCTTCGTCGCCTTTGTGTGGTCGTGCACGCAGGGGTTGCGGCCATTCATCGCGGGCATGACGCTGTTGACAGCGGCCATCGGCGCGTTCGAGGCGCTGCTGTTCAGCATGCTCGGACGCATCGTCGACTGGCTGGGCGCGGTGGCGCCCGCGCAACTGTGGGCGCAGGAGCGCGACACGCTGCTGATGCTGGCGGGTGTGTTGCTGGCCAGCCCGCTGGTCATCGCGCTGCAGACCTTGCTCAAGCACCAGACGCTGGCCGGCAACATGCCGATGTTGCTGCGCTGGAACTTCCACCGCCGCATGCTGGGCCAGAGCATGAGCTTCTACCAGGACGAGTTTGCCGGCCGCGTGGCCGCCAAGGTGATGCAGACGGCGCTGGCGGCGCGCGACGTGGTGCTGATCGTGTGCGACATCATGGTCTTCGTGGTGATCTATTTCGTCACCATGATCGCGGTGGTGGGCAGCTTCGATCTGTTGCTGCTGCTGCCCTTCATCGGCTGGCTGCTGCTGTACATGGCGGCGATCGCGTACTTCGTGCCGCGCCTGGGCCGGGTGGCCACCGAGCAGGCCGACGCCAGGTCGCTGATGACGGGGCGGATTGCCGACGCCTACACCAACATCGCCACCGTGAAGCTGTTTTCGCACGCGCGGCGCGAGGCCGCTTTCGCGCGCTCGGCGATGCAGGAGTTCATCCAGACGGTGCATGCGCAGATGCGGCTCGTGACGGGCTTCGAGATCGTCAACCATGGCTTGAGCATGCTGCTGATCCTGGCCACCACCGGCGCCACGCTGTGGCTGTGGACCAAGGGCCAGGTGGGCGTCGGCGCGGTGGCGGCGGCGACGGCCATGGCGCTGCGCTTGAATGGTATTTCGCACTGGATCATGTGGGAGATGGCGTCCCTGTTCGAGCACATCGGCACGGTGCAGGACGGCATCAACACCCTGGCGCGCCCGCACGCGGTGGTGGACCGGCCGGACGCGCGGGCGTTGCAGGTGACGCGCGGCGAGATCCGCTTCGACGCGGTGGGTTTTGCCTACGGCAGCGTCGACGCCGCCAAGGCGCCGGTGATCGACCAACTGTCGCTGCACATCCGCGCCGGTGAAAAGATCGGCCTGGTGGGCCGCTCCGGCGCCGGCAAGTCGACGGTCGTGAACCTGCTGCTGCGCTTTCATGACGTGGCATCGGGGCGGGTGCTGATCGATGGTCAAGACATTGCGCGGGTCACCCAGGACAGCCTGCGCGCGCAAGTCGGCATGGTCACGCAGGACACCTCGCTGCTGCACCGCTCGGTGCGCGACAACATCCTCTATGGCCGGCCCGAGGCCAGTGATGCGCAGATGCTGGCCGCCGCCACGCGCGCCGAGGCGCATGAGTTCATCCAGGACCTGACCGACCCGAAGGGGCGCACCGGCTACGACGCCCATGTGGGTGAACGCGGTGTCAAGCTCTCGGGCGGGCAACGCCAGCGCGTGGCGATCGCGCGGGTGATGCTCAAGGACGCGCCGATCCTGCTGCTCGACGAGGCCACCAGCGCGCTCGACTCCGAAGTCGAGGCCGCGATCCAGGCCAGCCTCTACCGGCTGATGGAAGGCAAGACGGTGGTGGCCATCGCCCACCGCCTGTCAACCATTGCCGCGATGGACCGGCTGATCGTGCTCGACAAGGGCCGCATCGTCGAGCAGGGTGACCACCGCGACCTGCTGGCGCAGGGCGGCCTTTACGCGCGCCTGTGGGCACACCAGAGCGGCGGCTTCCTGGGTGAGGACCTGGGGGACGAGGTCGACCCCGCGGCGCCACCGCGGCGCACGGGGCGGACCGAGGCGGTGGGTTTTTGACTGGACCCGGACGGCCTTGGGGCGCTCAGAGCGTCTTGCCCAGCCCGAGCTTCTCGACGATGCGCTTCTCGGCGGCAAAGTTGTCGCGCATGGCCTGACCATAGTCGTCGCTGCCCAGATAGACCAGTTCCTGGTCGTACTTGGCCAGCTCGGCGATGTGCAGCGGGTCGAACATGGCGGCCTTGAAGGCGTCGTGCAGCGTCTTCACGATGGCCGGCGGCATGCCGCGCGGCCCGGCCAGGCCATAAGGCGAACTGGCGACGATGGCGTGGCCCAGCTCCTTCAGTGTCGGCACACTGGGCCAGCGTTTGGTGCGGGCCGCGCCGAAGGTCACCAGCAGGCGCAAGGTGCCGGCGTCGACGAACGGCGCGAAGCCGTTCGAGTTGACGCCGGCCATCACCTGGCCGGCCGCCACCGCCACCATCTGCTCCGACGTGCCTTTGTACGGCACATGGATGTAGCGCAGGTTGCGCCGGCCGAACAATTCTTCCAGCACGATGTGCGGCGTGGTGCCGGCGCCGTTGGTCGAGATGCTCAGCTCGCCGGGGTGGGCCGCCGCATACGTCAACAGGTCTTCGAAACTTCGAAAGGCGCTGCCGGCCGGCACGACCACGCCAAAGGTCACGCCGCTGACCTGCAGGATGGGCGTGGTGTCGCGGATCGGGTCCCACAACACCTTCTGGGTATGGGGCGCGCGGAACACCGGCTGTGGCAGTTGGGCGATGGTGTAGCCGTCGGGCGCGGCTTGCTGCAGCACCGGCATCACCAGCGTGCCGCCGGCACCGGCGCGGTTTTCGACCACGACGCGCTGGCCCAGGTGTTTGCCCGCCAGCTCGGCCAGCAGTCGCATCGTCAGGTCGGTGGCGCCACCGGCCGGCCACGGTACCCAGAGCGTGACCGGGCGGGTCAGGAAGCTCTCGTTGGCACGCAGGGCCGCCGTGCCAAACGATGCGGCCGCGGCTGCCAGCAGCCGCAAGGCCAGCCGGCGCGAGGCAGGTGTTGCTGAGAGAAGTTGCGCAGTGTTCATGTTCATGCGGCTCGCCGCCGGCGTCGCCGTGGTGCTGGGCCGCCATTGTGTGCCATCGACAGAATGGGCCTTCGGGTCGACGTGCGCCGGCGGGTCGGGCCGTGAACTCCTGATTCTGATGGAAACTTGGCGCGTGATCACTGTCC
>JAYSVE010000568.1:0-1584 GCA_043718725.1 Methylibium sp. | reverse complement strand
AATGCACCGATCGCGTGAAGTCCGAAACACTCAATCGCCGCGGCTGGCGCGAATGCCAGGCATGCAATCCGTCGATGAATCCCTTGCTGTACTCGATGAACGTGCCGCGACGCCGGTAGCCCCCACCGAACTCGCGCCAGTAGGAGGTGTGCAGATCCTCGCAAAGATAGACGCCATGCGGCGCGATCCGCGGAAAAAGCGCCTCGAAGGTCAGGATCTGCTGCTGCATCGTGTGACCGCCATCGTCGATCAGGATGTCGATGGGCGGCAGCGTCTGGGCCAGTGAGCGCAGGAACTCGGGGTCCCCCTGGTCGCCGATGAAAATCTGCACGCCGGGCTCTTCAAACTGCTTGCAGTTCGGGTTGATGTCGACGCCGAACAACCGGGCGTCCGCGCCGAAGTAGTGCTTCCACATCAGCATCGATCCCCCTTGCGACACACCGAACTCGACGATATTGACCGGCTTGCCGCGAAAGCGCGAAAAGTGGCGGTCGTAGATCTCGAAGTAGTGGTGCCACTTGTGGATCAGGCGACCGCTGTGCTGGTTGAAAAACTGCTCAAGATCGTTCATGTCGAATTCAGGGTCGCGTCACTTCGCTCATTGCCTGACCGGATTGTGGACGGACTTCACCGGGGCACGGGCGCGCTCGCCCGCGGATTCAATCAAGCCAATGCCGGCCAATCACCCGGCCCGCCTCACAGCGCGACGCGCACACTGAACGTGACGCTGCCGGCCGCACCCGGCGCCAGCGTCCCGGTCAAGGTCCAGGCGATGGCGCCTGTGGCGTTGGGCGCCGGTTGGCTGCTGACGCCGCAGGCGACGATGTTGGGCGGGTTCGGGCCGCAGGCCGCGGCCAGGAAGAGCGTGAAGGCCGGGGTCGAATCGTTGATGACGATGTTGGCCAGCGCTGCGTTCGACGTGTTCGTGTAGACGATGGTGTAGGTGAGCACCTCGCCCGGCAACGCGGTGGCCTTGTCGACACTCTTCTGCAGGCTCAGGCCGGCGCTGCCGGCCGCCCCGACCGTGGTGGTGTCGGTGTGCGCCTGGCTCGATGCCAGCGCCGGGCTGGCGTTGCTGTAGCTGAAGCTGGCCGTCACCGTGACCAGGTTCTGCGCCCCGCCTGGCGCGCCGCCGGGGACAAACTCCTTGAGCAGCAGGCACACCGTCTCGCCGGCAACGACGACGATCGCCGCGGCGATCGCACTCGCCCCTTCGCTGCCGTCGAGCACGCCGTTGCAATTGCTGTCGCGGTAGAGCACCTCGCTCCAGCCCGCCAGGGCCGGGTTGGCGGCGGCCACGCTGGCAAAGGCGACGCTGCCGCCGCTGCCCGCGGTGAAGCTGTGCGGGTACCACAGCGTGGCCCCGGCGAGCGCGCTTTGCAGCCCGTCGGTGGTAAAGGCGTTGTCGGGCACGTCGGCGAAATTGACGCCGCTGTAGCGCGTGCCGACGACGTTGTTGAAGGTGCTGGTGTCGGTGCCGCGCAGGTAGCTGCCGGCCGTGGTGCCGGCCGCACCCCCGGTGGAAACGAAGCCGCCCGGGTTGGTCTCGACGATGCGCACCGGGTTGTTGCCGGCGCCGGCCGG
>JAYSVE010000567.1:0-1585 GCA_043718725.1 Methylibium sp. | reverse complement strand
GATTCGATCTCGCCTTGCGTCAGCAACCGGCGCAGATGCTCGGCGTTGCGGTTCCAGGACGGCAAGTGGGCCCAGGTCTGCTCCTGCTTCTCGTGGTCGTCGACCGAGGCCAGCACCATCAGACAGTCCAGGCCGATCTGGCCGTCGCGGAACTGTGCCATCAGCTTCGGCTACACCGCCGCCAGCTTCAGGCGGCGCTTGACCAGCAGCGGCGTGACACCGAATGCGGCGGCCACGTCTTCGACCGACTTGCCTTCTGCGATCAGCCGGGTGAAGCCGACCAGTTCGTCGGCGGGATGGAGTGGCTCTCGCTGGACGTTCTCGACCAGGCTCGCCATCAGCGCCTTGTCGGCCGGCACGATCATCACGGGCACCGGATAGTTTTCGGGGAGGTCACAGTTGTTGACCAGCAGGGTCAGCGCTTCCAGTCTGCGCCCGCCGGCACAGACTTCATGCAGGCCCCGCGCGCCCTTGACGACGATCAGGTTGTGGAACAGGTCGTTGGTCTTGATGGACGCGGCGAGTTCGGCGACGCTCAACCTCGACGTGCTGCCGGCGGGTCGGGCCTGATAGCGCGGCGACAACACCAGCTTGTTGAACGCTACGGTGGTCCGGGGCGAAGCTGCAATGACGGCATCGATCTCGGCTTTGGAGAATTTCATGGAGTGCTCCTGGGCAGTGGCGGGCATGTGCAGCGAAGTTGGCGAATGGTGCCTGTTTTGATACCGAACGTCGGTATCGATCACCAAGCGCCTCGACTCCGTTGACCGCTTCCAGTACGCGACTTCGACGCCCCCCCCGTGGAGCGCTCCGCGACCCGTTGCCGTCATCGCCAATGCACCCTCATCGTGGTGGAGCGGTCCGCGCGATCGAATCCCTACAATGCATCGGCAGGCGCTTGCCGGGCAAGGCGGACGATGAAGTCCGACGCGTCAACTTTCTTGGGCTCACTCAGCAACCACGCGGCGCACGCACCATGAAACTCTCGTTCCAAATCGTCGATACGGCAATGCCCCGTGTCGTGGCGGCCGATATCGATTCGTTCGTCGTGGCCGGCTGGGCGGGGCGCGATGTCGAAGCCATTGAGCATCACATCCAGGAGCTTGCGGACCTGGGCGTGCCACGCCCGAGCGCTTACCCCTTGTACTACCGCGTTGCCGCTGCCCAGCTAACCCAGGCGCCGATGATTCAAGTGCTGGGCACGGATTCGTCGGGTGAAGCCGAGGTCTTTATGTTTGCCGCAGACAGCGAAATGTTTGTCAGCCTGGTGTCTGATCACACCGACCGCCGGCTCGAAGCCCACAGTGTCGCCGTCTCAAAGCAGGTGTGCGCAAAGCCGGTGGCGGCCAGCGCCTGGCGCTTCGCCGATGTGGAGGAGCATTGGGACGACCTGATTTTGCGCTCGACGATCGAGGAAAACGGAGCGACGGTCACCTACCAGGAAGGCAACCTCGCCGCCCTGCGTCGTCCACTCGAATTGATCGCTGGCTATCACCGCAGCATCGGTCTGGCCGGCAATGGCCTGGCGGTCGGTACAGCGATGAGTTGCGGCACGCTCGCTGCGATCGGCGGCATTCGGTCGGCG
>JAYSVE010000566.1:0-3716 GCA_043718725.1 Methylibium sp. | reverse complement strand
CGAGGACCTTGCGGCAGTTGATGGTGATGGGGTCGGCGTAGATTTTCATCGCTTGTCTCCAAAATGGGTGGGGGGCACTCGTGGGTCGCCTGCCGCGCAGTGTATGCATTGACCTCGCGCCGATCACCTGTTCGAATGCAAACGCTTTGTCCACGATACGGAAACAATGCCCATCTCCACCGACATGCTCGCGGCCTTCCTGAAGGTGGCCGAGCACTCCAGCGTGAGCGCCGCGGCGGCCGAGCTCGACGTCGGCAAGAGTGTCGTCAGCAAGCGCGTCGCGCAGCTCGAAGCGGCCGTCAAGGCGACGCTGTTCAGCCGCACCACGCGCAAGGTCGCGCTCACCCCGGCCGGCGAGGCCTACCTCGAGTTCGCGCGCCGCGCCCTGATCGAAGTCAACAACGCCGAGGAGCGGCTGCGCGACTTGCGCAGCGAGCTGACCGGGCAGATCCGCCTCACCGCGCCGGTATCGTGGGGCCACCGCGTGCTGGCGAAGCGGCTGCCGGAATTCCTGCGCCTGCATCCGTCGATCGAGATCGAGCTGTTGCTGATCGACCGCATGATGGACTTGGCGCGCGAGCGCATCGACATCGCGCTGCGCTGGACCAGCGCCACCGCGGCACCGGGTCTGACCGCGGCGCCAGTGGCCGACATCGAATGGGTGCTTGCGGCGGCGCCGGGCTACTTGGCCGCATCGGGCCTGCCGGTCGACCCACAGGACTTGGCGCTGCATTCCTGCATGTGCTACTGGCGCGAGAGTGCAGACGATGCATGGCTGTTGCGTGCAGGCAGCCGGCGCGAGAAAGTGCGGGTGCGCGGGCGCTACCACGCCAACAATGCCGAGACCGTGGCCGAGGCGGCGCTTGCCGGCCTGGGCATCGGCTTGCTGCCGGGTTACCTGTGCGGCGAGCCGCTGGCCGATGGGCGCCTCGTGCGGGTGCTGCCGGCGTGGACCCCCGAGACGAGTTTCGGCACCCGCATCGTCGCGATCGCCACGCCCGAGCGCATGCGCTTCAGGCGCAACCAGGTGCTGCTGGCCTTCCTGCGCCAGCAGCTGGGCGGCTGAGCGATCCGGGCCGCCCGCCACCGGCGCGAACCCCGGCGTTGCAGCAGGCGCTGTCCAACGCGTGGTTGAAAGCGCAAGGGCTGGTCAGCGTGAAGGACCTGTGGTGCAAGGCCCAGGGCTACACCACATGAGAGAAAACTTCGTAGCGCGAGCCGACTTGTTGATGCGCCCACTGCGGACTCGCATGGTGGGTGGTGTGGGGGCTGGGCTAGAAACCACCGGCTACCCGATTAGGCATATTGAACCACCACGAATGCAAGAGCGACGGGCACTGCGACAAGGAGTATGGCCGCGCCGAGGCAACCACCGCCGGAGCCAGAATGAGCCGGCTGGAGATCTCTTCGGGACGCCGAGAATGAACCACCGGCGGGTGCACGCTCCTCCCTTCGTGAACTGCCAGCGCCCGCGCCTGCGGATTGGGTCGTGTTGCTCTGAGCCGGCTGCGCTGGATGTGACCCTCGCCACTTCGTGTGACATGCGTTGCAGTAGAAGCGGCGCGTGCCCTTCTCCCACGCACCAAGTGTTCGCCTTGTGTGGTTGAACTGCCCTTCACAGCCTGCGCAGACGAACCGCAAGTTTGCCGGCCCGCGAGAAACTGACCGTTGACTCCTGCGATTTCGCGCAGCACGTGCGCGAAGGAACAGCAGCAGAACCACGAAGACGAGCGCGGCGGCGAGAGCAACAAGAACTTCGGGCGTGAGGCGCATTTGAATATGCCTAGACAAGATGGCTTCGTGAAGGCCGGTCCGTCCCCTGCAACACCGTAGGTTGCGCGCCAGGGGCGTGCCGAGCTACACCCATGCACCGGACCGATGTTCGGCCGGGTCGTTGCGAATTTTCCAGGAGACGGACCATGCACAAATCTAGCACCCTGTACGTCGGTTTGGATGTTCACAAGGACAGCATCGACATCGCGCTGGCCGACGCGCCGGCCACGACGCCGAGGTGCGCCACCTGGGCAGCGTGCCCGGTGGGCTCGACGCGATGAGCAAGGCGCTGCGCAAACTGGTCAGCGCGGGCAACAGCTTGCACATCGTCGATGAGGCCGGCCACTGCAGCTTCGTGCTCCAGCGCCACTTCAGCGGCTTGGGCTGGCGCTGCGACGTGGTGGCCGCATCGTCCATCCCCAGAGCCTCGGGCGCACGGATCAAGACCGACCGGCGCGACGCGATGAAGCTGGCCCGCCTGGCGCGCTCCGGCGATCTGGCCCGATCAGCCCGTTGCCTTTGACACAAGGGGGAAAGCCGATGGATCGCGAATGGATTCGACTGAGAGATCTGCGTCGAGTTGTGGCCAGAACAGATGATTTGGAGTCGGCCACTGAACGTCCGAGAGTTGCTCAATCGTTGCTTTCTTGAACCACGGGAAGTGCTCGAACGGCACCAACAGTTCTTCTGCGTCAAGGAGCAACCAAAAGCCGTGTTTTGAAATGTGGGTAACTTCAGCTACCGAAGTGACGGTTCCAGGCATCTTGAATCTCCTTGAGGTGGGCCTCAACGGCGGTCTGCGCTTCGCGCAGTTGGCGCTTTGACAAACCAGTGTAGGTGGCCAACGTTACATCCGGCGTGAGCCAGAACTTTGCCTCTCCATCGGGGTGCTCAACATGGACATGGACTCGCATCTCTTCTCGGGAAAAGAAGAACATGCGGAACTGACCATCGCGTGCAACTGTGGGAGCCATCTGCGCAATGTAGCGGAGTACGACTTCCACCAATGGGCGCGCAAACTCATCGCTCCGGAGTTCGACGCCCGGCTTGTTGCCGCCACCTTTGTCACCCCGTACCGGATGCAAGGGCGCGGCGGCAAGAAGGGTCGGGGCGCGCTGTTGGCCCCGCTACCATTGCCGCTCCGACGAGCGCCGCCAGGCGGTCGTATTCCGTTGCGGCCCGGCCGCACCCCAGACCGAGGTTTTGCCCTTTGCCCCAGCCCCTTCTTTGCACGGCCCAAACGCTGGTTGCGCTGCTGTCGGCCGAGGCGCGCCGGCGCGGCTGCGTCAATGCCTGGGTCGATACGCAATTTGGTGCACTGGCCTTCTACGAGCGCCTGGGCTACACGGTGTTCGGCGACTTGCCCGACTGCGCGCCCGGCTTCACCCGCAGCTTCCTGAAGAAGGCACTCGCTTGAGCGCGGCGGGCGCAGGGCGCCTGGGCGGGGGTCAAACCGGTCGCTTCGCCATCCTGCACCGGCAGTTGGCCGTGGTGGTACTGGGCTTCGCGTCGGGGCTGCCGCTGGCCCTCACCGGCCAGACGATGCAGGCCTGGCTCACCCAGGATGGGCTGTCGATTGCCGACATCGGTTTCCTCACCCTGGTGGGCCTGCCCTACACCTTCAAGTTCATCTGGGCGCCGCTGATGGACCGCTTCGACCTGGCCGGCCGCTGGCGCCGCCGCGGCTGGCTGGTGCTGACGCAACTGGCTTTGGCGGGCGCGCTGATCGCATTGGCGGCCACCTCGCCGCGCGATTCGCTGCGCGCCTTTGCCTTGCTGGCGCTGACCGTGGCCTTTCTGTCGGCGTCGCAGGACATTGTGGTGGACGCCTACCGCACCGACGTGCTGCTGCCGGCCGAGCGCGGCCTGGGGGCGTCGCTGGCGGTGATGGGCTACCGCCTGGCGATGATCCTGTCGGGCGGCATCACCCTCATCTGGACCGA
>JAYSVE010000565.1:0-3718 GCA_043718725.1 Methylibium sp. | reverse complement strand
TGGTGGCCTTCCTGATCGTCGCGGCCATCTGGCCGGCCTTGCTCAAATCGTCCATGCAATTCCGCCTGGCCAACACCAGTTGGCGCGGCCTGCGGTTCCGGTTCAACGGGACGGTGGGCGGCGCCTACCAGGCCATGCTGCCGCTGTTCGTGCCGGGCTTGCTGGTCGTGGCGGCGCTGATCGGTGTGCCCGACCAGGAACACCCGCCCGAGTGGTACCTCGCCTGGGTCGGCGTGGTGGGTCTGGGGGGCCTGCTGGTGTTGCCCTGGCTGTGGTTCGGGCTGAAGAAATACCAGCATGAAAACTACGCGCTGGGCCAGTTGCAAACCGAGTTGCGGATCCGTCCAGGCTCGTTCTACAAGGTGTTTCTGAAGACCGTGGGCGTTTTCCTGGCGGTGGTCGTGGTCGTCAACGTGCTGTTCGTGCTGGGCAGCACCGGCCTGGCGGCGCTGCTGCCCTCGCGCATGGACAGCGGGCCGCTGGTCAACATCCTGACGATGCTGCTGATCATCGTCGTCGTCCTGCTGGCGCTGCAAATCGTGGTGCGCCCCTACTTTGCTTCGCGCATGCAAAACCTGTTGTGGTCGCGCACCGGAAACAGCTCGATGCGGTTTCGCAGCAAGCTCAAGTTCCGGCCGTTGTTGATGCTGACCCTGAAAAACTGGCTGCTGATGCTGCTGACCTTGGGCCTTTATTGGCCGTTCGCGGCCGTGGCCCTGACCCGAATGCGTTTGCACGCCGTCATCATCATCACCCGCGTCGACCCCGCGGACCTGCTCGACACCGCGCGGGCGGTCGAAGGTGAAGCCGCCGGCGAAGCCGCGGGCGACCTGTTCGGCCTGGACATCGGCCTCTGACTCCGCGACACCCGCCATGACCGGGCGCGCCGCCCCCGCGCAAGTCGCCGCCGAGTATTTTGACGGGCGCAGCGCCCGTGCCCACGCGGTGGAGTTGCGCCTGGCGGGCAGCGAGCTGGTGATTTCCGGCGGCAGCGTGGCCCTGAACGTGCCGGTTCAAAGCGTGCAGTGGCCCGAACGCACCCGCCACGGGCCGCGGGTCGCGAACCTGCTGAACGGCGGCTCACTGCATTGCATTGATGCCGATGCCTGGGACGCCTGGGCCCGCGCGGCCGGCCAGAAGGAGTCCCTGGTGGTCCATGCGCAACAAAGCTGGCGCTGGGTGCTGGCGAGCGTGGCCGCGCTGGTCGTGTTGCTGGTCACTTTCTCGGTATGGGGCGTGCCCTGGCTGGGCCGCGTGGCCGTGGCCGCGATTCCGCTCAGTGTGGACGCTTCGATCGGCGCGTCGGCCCTGGAGGCGCTGGACGACCAGCTGTTGCGCCCGAGCGCCTTGCCGCCGGAACAGCAGCGGCGCTTGCGGGCCGCGTTCGACCGGGCGCTCGCGGCGTTGCCGTCCGACAGCGTGCCAGCCCACCGGCTGGTGTTTCGCAGCGGCCGCATCGGGCCCAATGCCTTTGCCCTGCCCGGCGGCACGATGGTGCTGACCGACGCCCTTGTCGAGATGGTGCAGGGCGACGACGCGGTGATCGTCGGCGTGCTGGGCCACGAGCTTGGCCATGTGGCGCAGCGCCACGGCCTGCGCCTGGTGGTGCAGGCGGGCGTGATCGGCGCGATGTCCAGCGTGCTGCTGGGCGACTTCAGCAGCCTGCTGGCGGCCGCGCCGGTGCTGCTGGGCCAGGCCAGCTATTCGCGCGACGCCGAGCGCGAGGCCGACGCGCATGCCGTCACCGTGTTGAAGGCGGCCGGGTTGTCGCCGGCGGTCATGGTCGGCTTCTTCGAGAAGGTGGCGGCCCGGGGCGGCGCCAAGAACCAGGCCGAGGGCGGGCGCAGCCGCGGCGACAACAGCCTGGGCATTGCGATTGCCTCGCACCCGGCGGATGAAGAGCGAATGCGCTTTTTCCGCGACGCCGCGCGGCGCTGACGGCCGCCAAACAAGGCCGTGTCAGCGCCGCAGGGTCCAGTCGGTGCCGGCGGGCCGCTCCGGCAGGTCCAGGGTCGCCTCGCTCGACGCGCTGCGGGCCACGATGCGGCCACGCCGCACCACGAACAGCCGGGTGGCGCGCAGTCGAATCGCCTCGACCGGGTCGCGCGCCTGAAGCAGCACAAAGTCGGCCGGGTGGCCCACCACCAGCCCATAGCCCGTCAGCCCCATCACCCTGGCGTTGTTGACGGTCACCGCGTCAAAACACGCCCGCATCTGCGCCTGCGAGGTCATCTGCGCCACATGCAGGCCCATGTGCGCGACCTCGAGCATGTCGGCCGAGCCGAGCGCGTACCAGGGGTCGAGCGCGCAGTCGTGCCCGAAGCCGACATTGATGCCGGCGGCCAGCAACTCCGGCACCCGGGTCATGCCGCGGCGTCGGGGGTAGCCGTCCTGGCGGCCCTGCAGCGTGATGTTGATCAGCGGGTTGGCCACCGCATGCACCTGGGCCTCGGCCACCAGCGGCAGCAGCTTGGCGACATAGGCGTTGTCCATCGAATGCATGGAGGTCAGGTGCGAGCCGGTGACGCGGCCGTGCAGCCCCAGGCGCTGGGTGTGAAAGGCCAGGGTCTCGATGTGGCGCGACTGCGGGTCGTCGGTTTCATCGCAATGCATGTCCACCGGCAGGCCGCGCTCGGCGGCCAGCTCGCACAGGATCTGCACACTGCGCTCGCCCTCGCCGGTGCTGCGTTCGAAATGCGGGATGCCGCCGACCACGTCGACGCCCATGGCCAGGGCCCGCTTCAGGTTGGCCAGCGCGGTCGGTGAACGCAACAAGCCGTCTTGCGGGAAGGCGACGAGTTGCAGGTCGAGGTAGGCCTTGACCCGGTCGCGGACGTGCAGCAGCGCCTCCACCGCGAGCAGGCGGTCGTCGCACACATCCACGTGCGAGCGGATCGCCAGCAGCCCCCTGGCCACGGCCCAGTCGCAATACTGCAACGCGCGCGCGACCAGCGCCTCTTGCGTGAGTTGCGGTTTGAGCTCGCCCCACAGCGCGATGCCTTCGAGCAGCGTGCCGCTTTGATTGACCCGCGGCAGACCGTGGCTCAGCGTCGCGTCCAGGTGGAAGTGCGCATCGACGAACGGCGGGCTCAGCAACCCGCCCTGGGCTTCGATGACCTGCGCGCCTTCGGGCACCGGCAGGCCGGCGCCGATGGCTTCGATGCGGCCCTCGGCGACGCGCAGATCCTGGCCGCGGCGGCCGTCGACCAGCGTGGCATTGCGAACGAACAGGGTCATGATGCTGAAGTGTCGGGGTTGTGGCGTGCCGGTGGCGGCGCGGCGCAGCCCCGAACCGGGCGAGCCTGCGCTCGGGCGCGTCAGGGCTCCAGCGCCGCCGGCATCGTATCGTCCACCTCCGGCGTCGGCGCGGCGATGGCGTGGTGGGACAGGCGCGCCCGGGTCACCGTCACCAGGCGCGCCACCGCCGCGCCACGGCGGGTGATGACGACCTCTCCGTCCACGGCCAATTGTTCGATCAATTCGCTCAGGCGAACCTTGGCTTCGGCGATGCTGACGTTCTTCATGACGCGAGTTCCTGTCGGTTCATCCGAGCATAGCCTCGGGCCTGCCGCTGCGGGCCAGGTTGCAGGGGCGCGATTCGTGCACGAGCTAACACTAATCCTAACTTTGGCGCCCCGATCCGGCCGTAACCCAGCATTCATGCGGATTACGGCCTTTTTCTTGCCTCGATATGTACCCATGTAATATAGCGGTTCAC
>JAYSVE010000564.1:0-3722 GCA_043718725.1 Methylibium sp. | reverse complement strand
ACGGCGCTTCGATGGCATCGCCCCAAAAGCCCGCCTGAACCCGCCCTTCACTCAATCGCTCTCAGAGGTCTTATGGAACGTCCCTACATCCTTCACATGTTCACGCCGGCTCGCCAGATGAGCCCGTTCGACATCAACATGGCGGCCGAC
Organism: Methylibium sp.; assembly: GCA_043718725.1. Lineage (GTDB taxonomy): Bacteria > Pseudomonadota > Gammaproteobacteria > Burkholderiales > Burkholderiaceae_C > LGRD01. The sequence goes on along the minus strand of JAYSVE010000564.1, from coordinate 3,572 downwards.
GCCGGCTATCAGATCATCGTGCCGTATGCCGACGTCGGCCTGGACGCGATCGCCGGGCTGACGCAGGACACCATCTTTTCGCGCGGCCCCAAGGGCGTGGCGCGCACCGGCATCTTCATCGGCGGGCGCGACGTAAGCCTGGCCGCCGACATGGTCGAGCGCGCGAAGGCCGCCATGGTCAAGCCCTTCGTCGTCTCGGTGATGGCCGACCCCAGCGGCGCCTACACCACGGCCGCCGCGATGGTCGCCTGCGTCGAGGCCGCGCTGCGGCGCCACCATGGCCAGGCCCTTGCCGGCCAGCGCGTGCTGGTGCTCGGCGGCACCGGGCCGGTCGGCCGCATCGCCGGCGTGCTGGCCGCGCAAGCGGGCGCCGAGGTGCACCTGTCCAGCCGCCACGGCACCGACGTGGCCGAACAGGCGGCCGTCGAGGCCGGCACGCGCTTCGGCGTCACGCTGCATGGGATTTCGGCGGGGGACAGGGCGGCGCTGCGCAGCTCGCTGGCGGATGCCGATGTGGTGCTGGCCTGCGCCGCCGCCGGCGTGCAGGTGGTCTCGGTCGACGACCTGGCGTTTGCCAAGCGCCTCAAGGTGGCGGCCGACGTGAATGCGGTGCCGCCCGAAGGCATTGCCGGCGTCGGCGTGATGGACGAGGCGAAGCCGCTGGCGGCCACGAGCGCGGTGGGCATCGGCGCGCTGGCGGTCGGCAACGTCAAGTACCAGACGCAACACCGGCTGCTGGTGCAGATGCGCGGGGCCGACAAGGCGGTGGTGCTCAGCTTCGAGCAGGCGTTCGCGGTGGCGCGCGCATTTCTGGCCGAAACGCCGGCCTGAGAGGCTGAGAGTTTTTCGCTCATGCCCGCTCATCACGCCACAAGACGCCTGCTCATCGTTGCAAATGCTCGCCATAGCCCGAGCTATGGCTGTGCTTTGCGCCTCGATCAGACGCCTTCTGGCGCGCTGCTCGGGCACGTTCGAAATACTCTCAGCCTCTGACCCGGGCCGCACCGAATGCCCACGCTGGCGGTCGCGGCCCTCTCGGCACGGACGATGGCCGAGGCCGCCCGGCAGGGCGGCTTCGACGTCGTCGCGCTGGACCTTTTCGGCGACCGCGACACGCGCCGCGCCTGCGTCGAATGGAGGCCCATCGGCACATCGAAACCGCTTCGCATCGACGCCGAACAGACGCTTGCGGCCTTGCGCGCGCTGGCGTTGCGAGGTGACGTGGCCGGCTGGGTCGCGGGCAGCGGATTCGACGGCCTGCCGGCGCTGCTGGAGCAAGGTGCTGCGCTGTTGCCGCTGATCGGCACCGCTGCCCAGGCCGTGCGGCGGGTGCGCGACCCGACCGCGTTTTTCGGCTTTCTCGAATCACACCGGATCGGCCACCCACCCACACGCTTCTCGGCGCCGCCGGACGGCACCGGTTGGCTGTGGAAGAACCCCTCGGGCACCGGCGGCTGGCACATCCGCCAGTGCCCGTTGCGGCCCGAGGTTCAGCCCCCCGAGGGCGGCTACTTTCAGCGCCGCGTGACTGGCCGGGCCATGTCGGCGACCTTCATCGCCAATGGCCGCGACGCCTGCGTGCTGGGCTTCAACGAGCAGATCGTGCGCGGCGCTGGTGCCCACCCCTTTGTGTTTTTCGGCGTCATCGGTCCGGTGCCGCTGGGCGATGCGGTCACGCTCGCCCTGACGCGCGCGCTGCGCTTGCTGGCCGCCGAGTTTTCGCTGTGCGGCCTGGGCAGCCTGGACTTCATGCTGGACGGCGACGCGGTCGCGCTGCTCGAAATCAACCCGCGCCCCTCGGCCAGCATGGCCTTGTATGCGCAGTGCCTGCCGCGGGGTGTGATGGCGGCGCATGTGCGGGCCTGCCGGCATGCCGAGCTGCCGACGCCGACGCGGGCGCAGCCGCCGGTGCAGGGCAGCGAGATCGTTTTCGCGCGGGCGCGCATCGCGTTGGATGGCGCCGCGGCGGCGCACCTCGCGGACTTGACGTTCTGCCACGACCTGCCCGCCGCGGATTCGGTGTTCGATGCGGATGAGCCGGTGTGCAGCGTCAGCGCGGCGGGCGCCGACGCCGCGGCGGTGAGAACACAATTGAGCCAGCGCCGCGAGGCGATTCTGACGACCCTGGAGACCTTGGCATGACCGATACCACCGCGCCGCTGGCGGCTGCGACCCTGAGCGTCAACCGCCTGGCGCAGCCTCTCGTGCAGCGCCTGCTGGAGCAGGCCGAGGCGCTGCAGGTCAAGGCCAGCGTCGACACCACCGGCGTGTGCATCGTCGACGCCGGCATTGACGTGCGTGGCAGCATCGGCGCGGGTCTGTTGATCGGTGAGATCTGCATGGGCGGGCTGGGCCGGGTTGGGCTGCGCGCCGGCGCACAGGAAGGCTGGCCCACCTGGCTGGAGGTGGGCAGTTCGCAGCCGGTGCTGGCCTGCCTGGGCAGCCAGTACGCGGGCTGGAGCTTGTCGGCCAGCAAGGAAGAGACCGGGGCGAGGAAGTTCTTTTCGCTCGGCTCTGGCCCGGCGCGGGCGCTGGCGGGCAAGGAAACGCTCTTCGCTGAACTCGGCTACACCGACCGCCACGACCGCGGCGTGCTGGTGCTGGAGGTGGACCGGTTCCCGCCGAAAATCATCATCGACAAGCTGCTCAAAGATTGCGCATTGAAGCCCGAAGGTTTGACCCTGATCCTCACCCCCACGACCAGCGCGTCGGGCAGCACACAGGTCGTGGCGCGGGTGCTGGAGGTGGCCCTGCACAAGGCGCACACGCTCGGCTTTGCATTGGGTGATGTGCTGGGTGGCGTGGCCACGGCGCCGCTGCCGGCGCCCAGCCCCGACGGCGTCCTGGCCATGGGCCGGACCAACGACGCGATCCTTTACGGCGGGCGGGTCCACCTCACGGTGCGCGGCGACGACGCGGCGGCACGCACGCTGGCCAGACAACTGCCGTCGCTCAACTCGCGCGACCACGGGCGTTCGTTCGCCGACATCTTCAAGGCCGCCGAATACGACTTCTACAAAATCGACGCCGCGCTGTTTGCGCCGGCCGAGGTCTGGGTCAGCAACATCGACAGCGGCAACACCTGGCACGCCGGTGCCTTAAACATGGCCTTGCTGCAAAGCCTGTGGCTGAAGGAAGCCTGAAATGAAGCCCCCACGCTCACGTTGTTCGCTGCCCCCCGAGGGGGCGTCTCAGCACCTTCGGGCGGCCGGGCGGGTCTGAGATGAAGGCCGGCCAGCGGGTGGCCATCATGACCGATGAGACCGGCTGGCACACCCGCCAGTTGCAGGCCGCGTTGCGCGAGCGCGGTGTGCAGGGGCGCTGTGTCGACCTGGCCGACTGCCGCATCGCCACGTCCTCAAGCTGGCATGGGCTGGTGATTCCAGGGTTCGGGCCGACGCTGCCCGATGCGGCGCTGGTGCGCGGCATTGCCGGCGGCAGCTTCGAGCAGGTGACCAAGCGGCTGGGGGTGCTGCACGCCCTGCGCGCGCTCGGCGTTCCGGTCTACAACGAGGCGCGCGCGATCGAGCGCAGCGTCGACAAGTCCATGACCAGCCTGCTGCTGCACGCCG
>JAYSVE010000563.1:0-3727 GCA_043718725.1 Methylibium sp. | reverse complement strand
CCTTGCGCACCTTCTCGGCGCTCCAGGTCTTCATGCCGTCGGCATGCAGCAGGCCATCGTCGGTGTATTCGTGGTTCATCACCAGCAGGCCGCGGGTGGACGCCTGGCCCGCGTCGCCCAGCGGGTAGAAGTGGATGCCGTCGTGGTGCATGCCCATCTGCACCGCCTGGTCGGCCGCGCTGTGGCTGGCGTCGCCACGCCAGGCTGGCATGTTGGCGGCCACGCCGACGGGCTCGCCCCAGGCCGCAATCGCCTCGGCGACATAGCCCTCGGGGACCACCAGCGTGTCGCCGATGGCGGCGGGGATGGCCTTGAATCCCAGCAGGGGTCGGCTGACGGCGGTGGCGCTCGCACAACCCGGCAACAGCGGGCTCAGCAGGCCACCGGCGAGCGCCGCCACGCCGCCTTGCAGCCAGACCCGGCGGGCCGGGTCCGAGACGCTGTGGATGTCGGCATTGGCGCTGCGGTTGGAATCTTCCATCGTGGAGAAATCTTTGGGCATGCGGGTCTCCTGGCGGTCGATCGGAATCCCTGTCGATTGTGCCGGCGCGATCGGCTCGCAGCCGCTCAGTCCCGCGCCGCCAACGCAAGTTTGATTCCGAACGACACGACCAGGACGTGGCACCACAACAGGCTGTTGGCGTTGAACAGGCAACCCAGCGCGATGAAGCCCAGCGCCTTGTTCGGGCCCTGCGGCCCGATGAACTGGGGCACGACGAACAGCGCGAGGTCCTGGGTGCTGAACATTCAGTCGGGTGGCGATGGTCCGCGATCGTCGACCCGCACGTCGGGGCGCAACGAATCGCTCATCCGGATTGAACCCGCGAATGGGCCGGGGCTTGCATCGACTGATTTTGCCGCGCGCCGGCAGGCGCCGCCAACAACAACGGGCGGGAACCTCGGTCAAGGCCCGCCCGTCAGTGCCCGCCTTGCCGCACACATTGCGGCGCGGTCCTCAGTCGTCGTTCTGCAACTGCCCGCGCACCTCGCCGCCCGGGAATTTGGAGGTATGCACGTTGGCGTAGGCCACGCCGGCGCGAACGGCGGCCACGAACTCGGCATATTCGGCCGCGCTGATGCCCTGGCCGGCCGGGCCGATCACGTTGGCGGCCTGAATCAACCCGCTGACCGAGCCCGATTGGGGGCAGGTCGGCGACAGGCCGGTGGGGTCGACGTTGACACTGGTCTGGCACAACCAGACCATGATGCCGCCATTCACTCCGCGCTGGCCGAAGTGGATGTGGGCCTGGCGCACGTCGCCCTCGAGTCCGCTGTACGACAGCGTGTAGCTGAGGCTGCCGGACTTCTCGTCGAGCGTCGCCTTGAATTTGCCGCTGGCCTTTGAAGAGACCGCCGGCACCTCGGCATGGCCCTTGAGGCGGGTCTCGATGCCATCGTGGTCGCCGTCGGCGAATGCGCTGCCCGCCAGGCCGAGCAGGGCAACGCCGCTGAGCGTAGCGAGGGCGGATGTCGATGAGCGCGGAACTCTTTTCATGGTGACTCCTCCAGGGTGTGGCCAATGCGGGCCGGGTTTTTTGGGCTGGGGACGGCGGCGGCGCGCCCGGGACTTGAAGGTTTGCGTTTTCACGCCGGGCGCGCACGCCGCACCGTGTACGCGCCGACGCCGCGGGCTATTCCCGGCATCACGCAGAGCGCGCGCAAACGACTTCGCGGCCTCTCCCGACTCGCGCTCATTCGGCGCGGCTTCTCTACCCCAAGATGTGCGGCTTGCGCTGGCGCGGACCTCTCACGCGAAGAGCACTTGTCCTACAGCGAAAGGCGTCAACAGGCTGTCCGGCGATGCGACCGGGGCGCCCAAGACCGGTTAAAAACAAGGGAACTGCGCAAGCCGCGTTGGGCCCATGCAGCGATTCAGCCGACCCTCGCGGTTGCCACCCGCGGCGGCCGGGCCAGCGATGCTCCCGAACCCGGGCCAGCGCATTTCCCTGCCACCGGGACTGTCGAAATGAAACCGATGCCGCAGCCCATCCGCCTCCGCCGCCCGCCTGCCTGGTGTTTCTGAATGAAGCCGCCGCTCGCTTCTGCCGCCAGCGACGCCCTGCCGGACGGCCTGGCCGGGGCCACGTCGGCCGCAGCCTCGGCCACCAAGGCGGCGAACGAGTCGACGACCGACGCTGTCCTCGCCTCCGTGGCGCAGCCTCCGCAGGACTTGCTCGCGCCGGCCGACGACGCCCCGGGCGTGATGTTGAACGCGCCGGTCAACCTGCGCAACGCTTCTCTCGTGGTGCTGGCGGTGCTGGCCAGCCTGTTCGTGCTGCACTGGGCCCGGGCGGTGTTCCTGCCGCTGCTGCTGGGGCTGATGTTCAGCTACGCGCTGACGCCCCTGGTCAACCGCCTGGTCCGGCTGCACATTCCGCGCACCCTGGCCGCGGCGGTGCTGTTGATGGGGATCGTGGGCGGGATCGGCTCGCTCGGTTATTCGCTCAGCGACGACGCGGCGGCGATGATCGAAACCCTGCCCGACGTGGCGCAGAAGCTGCGCCGCGGCCTGGAGGGCCAGCGCAGCCAGGGGCCGGGCGCAATCGACAAGGTGCAGAAGGCCGCGGCCGAACTCGAGCGCGCCGCCGACGCCGGCGCCAGCAGCGGCCCGGCGCCAAGTCGCAGCGTGACCAAGGTGCAGATCGAGCGGCCCAGGTTCGATGTGAAAGACTACCTCGTGACCGGCGCGGTCGGGCTGGCCACGGCGGTCGGGCAGACCGTGGTGGTCATTTTCGTCACCTTCTTTCTGCTGGCCTCGGGCAACACCTTCCGGCGCAAGATGGTCAAGATCGCCGGCCCGACGTTCGGCCAGAAGAGGATCACGCTGCAGGCGCTCGATGAGATCGATCTGCAGATCCAGCGCTACCTGATGGTCCAGGTGGTGACGAGTGCGATGGTGGGCGCGGCGACCTGGCTGGCGTTCTTGTGGATCGGCGTCGAGCGCGCGGCGGTGTGGGGCGTGGTGACCTTCGTGCTCAACTTCATTCCGTACATCGGCAGCATTGTCGTGACCGGCGCTTCGGCGTTGATGGGCTTTGTTCAATTCGGCTCGTTCGAGATGGCGCTGCTGGTCGGCGGTGTTGCGATGTTCATCAACAGCGTCGAGGGCTACCTGCTCACACCGTGGCTGACCGGCCGGGCCAGCCGCATGAACCCGGTCGCGGTGTTCGTCGGCGTGCTCGCCTGGGGCTGGCTGTGGGGCGTCTGGGGCCTGTTCCTGGGCGTGCCGATCCTGATGGCGATCAAGGCGGTGTGCGACCGGGTCGACGACTTCAAGGCGGTCGGTGAGCTTCTGGGCGAATGATTTGCGTCGCGAGCCCGGGTGACCACGGTTTGCCCGATTTCCTGACGCCCTGCTTGTCGTGCACCATGCGGCTGCTCATCCCCCACACCCGACCTGAGGAGACAGACCATGATCAAAGTCAGCGTGATGTACCCCAACACCCCCGGAGCGCGTTTCGACCATGCCTACTACCGCGACAAGCACATGCCGCTGGTGAAGAGCCGGATGGGCGAGGCCTGCAAGTTCTACACGGTCGACCGGGGCCTGGCGGGCGGGACACCGGATGCGCCGGCCACTTGTGTCGGCATGTGCCACATCTTTTGCGACTCAATCGAGTCGTTCCAGGGCGGCTTCGGCCCGCACGTCAAAGAGATCATGGCCGACCTCGCCAACTACACCGACCTGGCCCCGGTGATCCAGATCAGCGAAGTCGTCGTCGGTTGA
>JAYSVE010000562.1:0-1591 GCA_043718725.1 Methylibium sp. | reverse complement strand
GCGGCCTCACGGTGGTGGGCGACGACGCCCAGGCGATCTACGCCTTCCGCGCCGCCGAGGTGCAAAACATCCTCGACTTCCCGGCCCTGTTCGAGCCGCCCGCAAGGGTGGTCACGCTGGCGCGCAACTACCGTTCGACCCAGGCCATCCTGGACGCGTCGAACGCGCTGATCTCGCAGGCGGCCCGGCGCTTCACCAAGAACCTGTGGAGCGACAAGGTCGGCGAGCGGCCGCAACTCGTCAGCGTCGAAGACGAGATGGCGCAGGCGCGCTGGGTCGCCGACCGGGTGCTCATGCAGCGCGAAAGCGGCCTCGCGCTGAAACGCCAGGCGGTGCTGTTTCGCACCGCGCACCACAGCGCGGCGCTGGAGCTGGAGCTGACGCGGCGCAACATCCCGTTCGTCAAATTCGGCGGCCTGAAATTCCTTGAAGCGGCGCATGTCAAAGACCTGTTGTCGGTGCTGCGCTGGGTGCAGAACCCGCGCAGCCGCCTGGCCGGTTTGCGGGTGGCGCAACTGGTGCCGGGCATGGGGCCGGCCTCGACGCGGCGCCTGCTCGATGCGATGGCCCAGGCGAGCGACCCGGTGGCGGCGATGATCGACTTCAAGCCACCGGCCGCGGCGGCGCAGACCTGGTGCGACTGGCTGCGCACCAGCGACGCCCTGCGCCCCGGCGCCTGGCCGCAAGACGTGACGCTGGCATCAACCTGGTACCAGCCGCACCTGGAGCGACTGCATGAGGACGCCGCCATCCGCCTGGCCGACCTGACGCAACTGGCGCGCCTCGCGGCCGGCCATTCAAGCCGCGAACGCTTCCTGACCGAGCTCACGCTCGACCCGCCGCAGGCCACCAGCGACTCGGCGGGCGAGCCGCATCGCGACGAGGACTACCTGGTTCTGTCGACCCTGCATTCGGCCAAGGGACAGGAGTGGACGGCCGTGTACCTGCTCAATGCCGTCGACGGCTGCATGCCGTCCGACCTGGCCACCGGCAGCGCGGCCGAGATCGAGGAGGAGCGCCGCCTGTTGTACGTCGGCATGACCCGCGCCAAAAGCCATCTGGCGCTGCTCGTGCCGCAGCGGTTCTACGTGACCCAGCAGACGAAGTACGGCGACCGCCATCTCTATGGCTCGCTGACGCGCTTCATTCCGCCAACGGTGGCGGCGCTCTTTGACCCGGCCGGGCCGGTCGGCGTCGACGTGGAAGCCGCGCCGGCGCCGGCGCCGACACCGCTGGCCGGGATCGACATCGCCGCGCGGGTGCGCGGCCTGTTCTGATTTCAGGCGACTGTTTCGGGCGACTGTTTCGGGCGACTGATTTCAGGCCCCCGAGGCGACCGGCCGCTGCGGTTTGGGCCGGTTGGCGCGGAGCCGCCTCCGCCCTCAGTCGACAATTCCGGCGTGCGCGCCGGAGGGCCGGGTCAGGTCCATAACGCCAGCAAAACCAGCCCCAGTGCCAGGCCTTGAAAGGCCACCCGCAGCGTCATTTATCCTAACCCGAGTTTGTCACTTTCCGATTGATTTCCCTGCTGTGCTGCGCTCAAGTCCTTGCCAGCATTGGTTTCCGGCTTGAAGACGAAATGTAGTGCCAT
>JAYSVE010000561.1:0-1592 GCA_043718725.1 Methylibium sp. | reverse complement strand
CGCGCCACGGCATTGAATTTTTCGGCATGAGCGAGCTGACGAACGCCCGGCTCGACCGCATCAAGCAAAGCCACGGGCTGCGCCGCTTTGCCGAGTTTCTGGACATGATGGGCGAGCTGTCGCGCTGCACCGATATGCGGCCGCTGTCCACCGTGCAATTGCAGAGCTTCGACGACGACGCGACGCTGGCGCAGATCAGCGGCATCGTCGACTGGGTCAACGAACATTGCGCCGAGCAGTTTTCAATGGCCGAGGTCTGCGCCCGCATCGGCATGAGCGAAAGCAAGTTCTCGCGCTACTTCCGGCGCGCCACCGGCAACACCTTCACAGATTTCGTCAACCGGCTGCGCATCAACCGCGCCTGCCAGTTGCTGATGGAATCCGACCGCTACATCACCAACGTCTGCTACGACGTGGGCTTCAACAACGTGGCCAATTTCAACCGGCGCTTTCTGCAGCTCAAGGGCATGACGCCCAAGGAGTACCGCGTGCAATCAAGCGGACGCTTCGGCACCCCGGCCTGACGGTTTTCACACGCCTCAATCATGTACCTCGGCCTGGATCTCGGCACCTCGGAGCTGAAAGCGCTGCTGGCCGACGACCATGGCGTCGTCGCGGTGGCGCGCGCTCCGCTGACGCTGCAGCGTCCGCAGGCGCTGTGGTCCGAACAGGCGCCGGCCGAATGGTGGGCCGCCGTCGAGGCGGTGATGAACGAGCTGGCCGCCACCCGGCCGCAAGCGTTGCGGCAGGTGCGCGGCATCGGCCTGGCGGGGCAGATGCATGGCGCGGTCCTGTTGGACGCCGACGACGCGGTGCTGCGCCCGGCCATCCTGTGGAACGACGGCCGCAGCGGCGCCGCCTGCGCCGCCCTGACCGTAGCCGTGCCGGCGCTGCAAAGCATCACCGGCAACCTGGCCATGCCCGGCTTCACCGCGCCCAAGCTGGTGTGGCTGCGCGAGCACGAGCCCGAGGTGTTTGCCCGCACCGCGCGGGTGCTGTTGCCCAAGGACTACCTGCGCCTGCTTCTCACCGGCCAGGCCGTGACCGATTGCTCCGACGCATCGGGAACGCTGTGGCTCGATGTCGGCGCGCGCCGCTGGTCGGCGCCCATGCTGGCCGCCTGCGGCTTGACCGAGGCTCACATGCCGCGGCTGGTCGAAGGCAGCGCCGTGTCGGCGCGGCTGCGGCCCGAGCTGGCGCGGCGCTGGGGGCTGAGCGCCGACCTGCTGGTGGCCGGTGGCGCCGGCGACAACGCGGCCAGCGCGGTCGGCATGGGCGCGGTCGAACCTGGCCAGGGCTTTGTGTCGCTCGGCACATCGGGGGTGGTCTTTCGCACCACCGAGCGCTTCATGCCCAATCCGCAGCAGGCCCTGCATGCGTTCTGCCACGCCTTGCCGGGCCGCTGGCACCAGATGTCGGTGATGTTGTCGGCCGCCAGCGCGGTGAGCTGGGCGGCGCGAACCTTCGGCCTGGCCAACGAGGCGGCGTTGCTGATGGCGGCCGAATCGCTGGACGACTTGCAGCGTGACAGCGCGCCGCTGTTTCTTCCGTACCTCGGTGGCGAACGATCGCCGCACAACGACCCGCAGGCG
>JAYSVE010000057.1:0-2380 GCA_043718725.1 Methylibium sp. | reverse complement strand
CGAAGATCGAATCGCCGTCGCGCCACACGCTGCCCTCCAGCATGGTGCGGTGTTCTTCCTCGAAGTCGCCGGCCAGCATCGGCGCCAGCGTCTGCTCGAACTGGCTGATGGGCACGTCCGTCATGAACCCCAGCCGGCCCTGGTTGATGCCCACCAGCGGCGTGCCGTGGCGCGCCAGTTGGCGCGCGATGCCGAGCATCGTGCCGTCGCCCCCGACCACGACCGCGAGGTCGCACTCCGCACCCATCTCGGCCGGCGTCAGCGCGGCGTAGCCGGCGATGCCGGTGTTCTGCGCGGTCTGCTTTTCCAGCGAAACCTCCAGCCCCTGGCGCACCAGAAAGTGGGCAATCTCCTCGAGCACCGCACGGATGCCCTGAGCCTGGTACTTGCCGACCAGCGCGGCGTGACGAAAGCGTGTGGGCATGCGCGGGATTACACCACAGCGACCCTCGTCAGACCCCCGCCGGCAGGCGGGCGAAGCCTACAATGAAAATCATGCTCGACGACCGTGCCAAGACACTGCTCAAAGCCCTGGTGGAGCGCTACATCGCCGATGGCCAGCCGGTCGGCTCGCGCACCTTGTCGCGCGCCAGCGGGCTGGAGTTGTCGCCCGCGACCATCCGCAACGTGATGGCCGACCTGGAAGACCTGGGCCTGATCGCCAGCCCGCACACCAGCGCCGGGCGCATCCCCACCGCGCGCGGCTACCGACTGTTCGTCGACACCATGCTCACCGCGAAGCCGCCGCACCTGCGCAGTGTTTCGCAGCTTGAGCCGCAGTTGCAGCACGACCAGCCGCAGCGCGTGATCGCCAATGCCGCGCAATTGTTGTCCAGCCTGTCGAGCTTTGTCGGCGTCATCACCGCGCCACGCAAGCCCAGCGTGTTCCACCACATCGAGTTCATGCGCCTGAGCGAGAGGCGCGTGCTGGTCATCCTGGTGGCCCCCGACGGCGACGTGCAAAACCGCGTCATCTTCACCGCGCAGGACTACACCCAGGCGCAGCTCATCGAAGCCAGCAACCACCTGACCAAGCATTACGCCGGCCTCACGATCGAGGACGTGCGCGAGCGCCTGAAGACCGAAGTCGACGCTTTGCGTGGCGAGATCGCCGCACTGATGCAGGCCGCCGTGCAAGCCGGCAGCGAGGCCATGGCCGACAGCCAGGAGCAGGTCGTCGTGGCCGGTGAACGCAACCTGCTGACTGTGCAGGATTTTTCCAACGACCTGGGTTCGCTGCGCAAGCTGTTCGAGGTGTTCGAGCAGAAGACCCAACTGATGCGCCTGCTCGACGTGAGCAGCCGCGCCGAAGGTGTGCGCATCTACATCGGCGGCGAAAGCATGGTCGTGCCGTTCGAGGAACTGTCGGTGGTGTCGGCGCCCTATGAAGTCGACGGAAAGGTCGTCGGCACGCTCGGAGTGATCGGCCCCACCCGCATGGCCTATGACCGCATGATCCAGATCGTCGACATCACCTCGCGCCTGGTGAGCAATGCACTGAGCACCAAGTAGGCGCTGGTGGCGCTGCCTACAATCGCGCTCGCGTGGGCCGTTAGCTCAGTTGGTTAGAGCAGAGGACTCATAATCCTTTGGTCGCTGGTTCAAGTCCAGCACGGCCTACCAAACAAGACTCCGCAAGCGACCGGAAAGTACGAAAGCCTCAAGTGAATCAACAACTTGAGGCTTTTTTAATGTCCGCATGCGACCGGGTAACGTGCCCTGGCACGTTCTAGCATGCGGCCCGCGAGTGGCATGCACGCATTGCCCCGAGTTGGTCGCGGGCGCACGCGGGCAAAGTGCTGGCGCTGCTGGCGAATGACCTGTTTCCATACATCGGCGCTCGGCCGCTGTCCGAGCTGACCGCGCCCGAGCTGCTGACGCATGCGCGGCGCGTGGAGGCGCGAGGCGCTGTCGAAACCGCGTACCGTGCCCTCAAGACGGCTGGCGCTGTGTTCCGCCACGGGGTACAGCGTGGCTACTGCGAGAGCGACCCGACACGCGACCTGAAGGGCGCGGTGGTGTTGCCGGTGCCGCAGCATCGGGCCGCAGTCACGGACCCGACAAAGCTAGGCGAGTTGCTGCGGGCCATCGATGCCTACCAAGGCACGCCGGTAGTGCGCGCGGCACTGGCGCTGGCGCCGCTCGTGTTCTTGCGGCCCGGCGAACTCCGCAAAGCCGAATGGGCCGAGTTCGATCTGGATCGGTGCGACCTGGACGATTCCAGCCGCGCGCATATGAAGGGCCGACTCAAGGCGAAGCTGAACGGGCCGGCCCATGTTGTGCGTGTCCTTCCGGCAAATCTGCATGAACTGATTTGGCGGTTTCGGTAAGTTCCGCTTCCATTGCAATCCGACGAGGAGACCGGCGATGGAAGCGACGA
>JAYSVE010000560.1:0-3730 GCA_043718725.1 Methylibium sp. | reverse complement strand
CGTCGTTGAACAGGATCTTGTAGGTGATGTTGACCTTGGCGGCGATGGCCTGGCGCACCGCCAGCATGCCGGAGTGAAAGTAGGTGCCGTCGCCCAGGTTGGCGAAGATGTGTTTGTCGGTCGTGAAGGCCGACTGGCCCACCCACGACACGCCTTCACCGCCCATCTGGCTGAAGGTGACGGTGCTGCGGTCCATCCACACCGCCATGAAGTGGCAGCCGATGCCGGCCACGGCGCGCGAGCCTTCAGGCACGCGAGTGGACGTGTTGTGCGGGCAGCCGCTGCAAAAGAACGGCGTGCGGTCGGAACCCGGCGTGACGAGGGTCGCGACTTGCAGGCTGCGCTCCTTGGCCTCGATGAGGGCAATCCGCGCATCCATGCGCGCGCCGGTGTCACGGTCCACGCCGAGCTTGTTCAGCCGCTTGGCGATCGCCTTGGCGATGATCGCCGGCGTCAGGTCGGCCTGGGCGCGCAGCAGCCAGTTGTCACTCGGGTTCGGCTGCGACCACTCGCCGCCCTGGCCTCCTTCGGCGTCGTCGAACTTGCCGAGCACGTTCGGGCGCACATCGGCGCGCCAGTTGTAAAGCTCCTCCTTCACCTGGTATTCGATGACCTGGCGCTTCTCCTCGACCACCAGGATTTCCTGCAGGCCCTGGGCAAAGTCGCGCGTGATGGTGGCCTCCAGCGGCCACACAACGTTGACCTTGTGCAGGCGCACGCCGATGCGTCGGCAGGTCGCGTCATCGAGCCCCAGGTCGGACAGCGCCTGGCGCGTGTCGTTGTAGGCCTTGCCGCTGGCGATGATGCCGAAGCGGTCACTTTCGGTCGAGATCACATTGTGGTTGAGCTTGTTCGCGCGCACATAGGCCAGCGCCGCGTACCACTTGAAGTCAAACAGGCGCGACTCCTGCTCCAGCGCACCGTCGGGCCAGCGAATGTGCACGCCGCCGGCCGGCATCACGAAGTCTTGCGGCAGCACGATGTCGACACGGTCCGGGTCGACAAACACGCTGCTCGACGATTCGACAACCTCCTGGATCGTCTTCATGCCCGACCACACGCCGGCAAAGCGACTCAACGCCAGCGCATGCAGGCCCATGTCCAGGATGTCCTGCACGCTGCTCGGAAAGAACACCGGCAGGCCGCAGGCCTTGAAGATGTGGTCGCTCTGGTGCGCCGCGGTGCTGCTCTTGGCAATGTGGTCGTCGCCGGCAATCGCAATCACGCCGCCGTGCTTGGACGTGCCGGCCATGTTGGCGTGCTTGAACACATCGGAGCAGCGGTCCACGCCCGGCCCCTTGCCATACCAGATGCCACACACGCCGTCGAATTTGTTGGACGCCGGGTACAGGTCAAGCTGCTGCGACCCCCACACCGCCGTGGCCGCCAGCTCTTCGTTGACGCCAGGCTGGAACACGATGTTCTGCGCGGCCAGGTGCTTCTGGGCCTGCCACAAGGCCTGGTCGTAGCCGCCCAGCGGCGAGCCACGGTAGCCGCTGATGAAGGCGGCGGTGTTCAGCCCGTTCATGGCGTCGCGCTTGCGTTGCAGCATGGGCAACCGCACCAGGGCCTGGACGCCGCTCATGAAGGCGCGGCCGTTCTCGAGTGAATACTTGTCATCGATCGTGACCGTCTCAAGGGCCTTGCGGATGGCCTCGGGCAGCGGTGCGTTCATCGGGTGGGTCTCCGGCGAGTTGGGGGGGCGTGCCAGCAACTCGTGGCCGTCGCGCGACCGGCAAGTTTAGAGAGTCGGGCGCGGGAAGTCTTTTCTTTCGCTTGGCCCCCGGCGGGCGGGCGTGGCACGGGCCGCGAAACGTCCGGCCGCGGGTCCGCGTCAACCCTGGCCGGCGCAGCATGCCGCGGCGCCGTCAGGCCCGCCCGTCAGTGCAAGCGCCGATTGCCAGAGCGGCCGCTCCCCGCCTATAAACTCGGTCTGCTGTCGCGGGCCATCGGTTGTCGTTGCGATGCGCTGATGAACCCCACAACTGCATCGGAGACTCATGGCGGACAACGGCGAAGCGCTGCTCAGCGTGCGAGGCGTGACGGTGCGATTCGGCGGCATCGTCGCGCTTGACGACGTGAGCTTCGACGTGGCGCGAGGCGATGTCTGCGGGCTGATCGGCCCGAACGGCGCGGGCAAGACGACCCTGTTCAACTGCCTCAGCCGGCTCTACCCGTACCAGACCGGCGACATTTTCTTCGAAGGGCGTTCGATCACGGCCCTGCCCAGTCATCAGGTCGCGGGCCTGGGCATGGGCCGCACCTTCCAGAACCTGGCGATGTTCAAGACCTTGCCGGTGCGCGACAACGTGATGGTCGGCGCGCATTCGCGCTCATCGGCGGGCTTCATCGCCAGCGCGTTGCGGCTGCCCCGCGTCTCCGGCGAAGAGCGGCGCCTGCGTCGGCGCGCCGAAGAAATCCTCGACTACGTCGGGCTGACCGAGTTCGAGCACCGCCTGGTCGGCGACCTTCCCTTCGCGACGCAAAAGCGCGTCGAACTCGGGCGCGCGCTGGCCGCCGACCCCAAGCTGCTGCTGCTCGACGAACCTGCCGCCGGCCTGAACCACGAGGAGATCGACGCACTGGCCCGGCTGATCCGCGACATTCGCGACCGCCTCAACATCACCGTGCTGCTGGTCGAACACCACATGAGCCTGGTGATGAACGTGTCGGACCACATCGTCGCGCTGAACTTCGGCCGCAAAATCGCCGAAGGCACGCCGGCTGAAATACAGAACCACGCGGAAGTGATCGAAGCCTACCTGGGGGCGCCTGCCGATGTCTGAAACCGACCTGTTGGCCCGACCGGCCACGCCGCCTGCCGCGGCCGATGGCGTGCCCAAGCTGCTTCAGGTGAGCAAGCTGTGTGCCTCCTACGGCGCCACGCGGGCGCTGTACGACCTTGATTT
This sequence comes from Methylibium sp., assembly GCA_043718725.1. Lineage (GTDB taxonomy): Bacteria > Pseudomonadota > Gammaproteobacteria > Burkholderiales > Burkholderiaceae_C > LGRD01. The sequence goes on along the minus strand of JAYSVE010000560.1, from coordinate 821 downwards.
TTCTTTGGAGGCCGGTCACATCACCGCCATTCTGGGCGCCAACGGGGCCGGCAAGACCACCACCTTGCGTGCCCTTTGCCAGACCGTGCAGACCTCCGGGAGCATCTTGTTCGAGGGCCGGCAGCTCGTCGGCCAGGCCACCGAAAACGTGGTGCGCCTGGGTGTGGCGCATGTGCCCGACGGGCGCGGCACCTTCGCCGCGCTGTCGGTCGAGGAGAACCTGCGCCTGGGAGGCTATGTGCGGCGCGACCGGGCCGGGTTGGTCCACGACATGGACAAGGCGTTCACCCGCTTCCCCATATTGAAGGAGCGCCGCCACCAGCAGGCGGGCACCTTGTCGGGCGGCGAACAGCAGATGCTGGCCATCAGCCGCGCGCTGATGCTGCGCCCCAAGTTGCTGCTGCTGGACGAGCCCTCGTTCGGCCTGGCGCCACTGATCGTGGCCGAGATCTTTCGCATCATGCGCACCATCAACCGGGAAGACGGCGTGAGCATGCTGCTGGTGGAGCAGAACGCCAGCCTGGCGCTCGACCTGTCCGACCACGCCTACCTGCTGGAAACCGGGCGGGTCGCGCTGTCCGGCCCCAGCGCGACGATCAAGAACGACGAATCGGTGCGCCGCGCCTACCTGGGCTATTGAGCCGAGCGACCATGGAAGCCTTTCTGCACCAAGTATTTTCCGGCCTGGCCAGCGGCGTCATTTACGGCTCGGTGGCGCTGGCGCTGGTGATGATTTACCAGGCCACCCACCACATCAACTTCGCCCAGGGCGAGATGGCGACCTTCAGCACCTTCGTCGCCTGGGCGCTCATTCAGGCGGG
>JAYSVE010000559.1:0-3731 GCA_043718725.1 Methylibium sp. | reverse complement strand
AATTCAAGCCCAAGAGCGACGAAGCCAAGTCGGCGGTCGAGGCCGCCATCCTCACCCTGGCGCAACAGGCGCTGGCGCAGACCAGCCTCATCGGCAGCGACGTCATCGCCTCGATCGAGGCCATGATTGCCGAGCTGGACAAGAAGCTCAGCGCCCAGGTCAACGCGGTGATGCACCACCCCGACTTTCAGCAGCTCGAAAGCGCCTGGCGCGGCCTGCACCACCTCGTCAACAACACCGAAACCGACGAGATGCTGAAGATCCGCGTGATGAACATCTCCAAGCAGGACCTGGGCAAGACCCTCAAGAAGTACAAGGGCACGGCCTGGGACCAGAGCCCGCTGTTCAAGAAGGTCTACGAAGAAGAGTTCGGCCAGTTCGGTGGCGAACCCTTCGGTTGCCTGGTCGGTGACTACTACTTCAGCCAGAGCCCGCCGGATGTGGAACTGCTGGGCGAAATGGCCAAGGTCGCGGCCGCCGCCCACACCCCCTTCATTGCCGCCGCCGACCCGAAACTGATGGGCATGGACTCATGGCAGGAGCTGGCCAACCCGCGTGACCTGACGAAGATCTTCACCACGCCCGAGTACGCCGCCTGGCGCTCGCTGCGCGAGTCCGACGACGCGCGCTACATCGGCCTGGCCATGCCGCGTTTCCTGGCGCGCATTCCCTACGGCGCCAAGACCAACCCGGTCGAGGAGTTCAACTTCGAGGAAGAAACCGCCAACGCCGACCACACCAAGTACACCTGGGCCAATTCGGCCTACGCGATGGCGGTCAACATCAACCGCTCGTTCAAGGAATACGGTTGGTGCTCGCGGATTCGCGGAATCGAGTCGGGTGGTGCGGTCGAGGGCCTGCCGACCCACAGCTTCCCCACCGACGACGGCGGCGTGGACATGAAGTGCCCGACCGAGATCGCCATCAGCGACCGGCGCGAGGCCGAACTGGCCAAGAACGGCTTCATGCCGCTGGTGCACAAAAAGAACTCCGACTTCGCCGCCTTCATCGGTGCGCAGTCGCTGCAAAAGCCGGCCGAATACGACGACCCCGATGCCACCTCCAACGCCAACCTGGCGGCGCGCCTGCCTTACCTGTTTGCGACCTGCCGATTCGCGCACTACCTGAAGTGCATCGTGCGCGACAAGATCGGCTCGTTCAAGGAGCGCGACGAAGTTCAGCGCTGGCTGCAGGACTGGATCATGAACTACGTCGACGGCGACCCGGCGCACTCCAGCGAATCCACCAAGGCGCGCCGGCCGCTGGCCGCCGCCGAGGTGATCGTCGAAGAGGTCGAGGGCAACCCCGGCTACTACACCTCCAAGTTCTTTCTGCGGCCGCACTACCAGCTCGAAGGGCTGACGGTGTCGCTGCGCCTCGTGTCCAAACTGCCTTCGCAAAAGGCGGCGTGACGGTTCCACCAACGAAACTTTGAAGGAGAAACAGCATGGCTGTAGACATGTTCATCAAGATCGGCGACATCAAGGGAGAGTCGATCGACAAGGACGCCGCCCACAAGGAATCCATCGATGTGCTGGCCTGGAGTTGGGGTCTGAGCCAAAGCGGCTCGTTCCACGGCGGCTCGGGCGGTGGCGCCGGCAAGGTCAGCGTGCAGGACATCTCGATCACCAAATACGTCGATTCCAGCTCGACGGCCCTGATCGTCGCCGCCTGCAAGGGCACCCACATCGACAAGGCCGTGCTCACCGTGCGCAAGGCCGGCGACAAGCCGCTCGAGTACATCAAGATCACGCTGGAAAAGGTGCTGGTGTCGTCGCTGTCCACCGGCGGCAGTGGTGGTGAAGACAAGCTGACCGAAAACGTGAGCCTGAACTTTGCAAAGTTCAAGGTCGAATACACGAAGCAGGCCGAGAAGGGTGGCAAAGATGCCACCAGCACGGCGGCCTGGGACATCCCGGGCAACGCCGCTGAGGGCTGAGCAGGACAGACGCCTGGCGCGTCGCGGGGCGGGGTCAACCCAGTCCCGCGGCATGCGGCATGCGGCGCCGCCCAAGTCTGTGCGATGGATACCGTCCCGGCAGTTGTTGAGGAGATGACATGGCCCGTGCAGACACGTTCCTGAAGGTCGAAGGCGCCAGGCAGGGGCAGATCAAGGGCGAGGCCACCGACGCCGCTCACGCCAATGAAATCGAGGTCAGCGGCTGGGGCTGGGGCATGGACGGCAATGCCACGGCCTTCGGCTCCAAGGCGGCGCACACGACGCTGCAGGAACTGGTGGTGCGCAAGCCGGTGGACAGCGCGTCCACGGGCCTGATGTCGGCGCTGCGCAACAACGAGGTCATCAAGAAGGCGGTGCTGACGGTGCGCAAGGCCGGTGGCGTGGCCTCGGTGCCTTACCTCACCCTCACGGTCGAGAAGGCACGCATCGTGTCGCATCGGCTGAACAACGTCCAGGACGGCGCGCCGGAGCTGACCGAAGAAATTCGAATTGCCTTCTTCAAGGTCCAGGTCGAGTACCGACCGCAAGACGAAACCGGCGCAGGCAAGGGCGTGAACACGTTCGAGACCGAAGTGCAGCCTGCGGGCTGAACCGCACAACCCACCCGGAGCTTCACCATGACACCCGTCGAGAGCGCCGAACAGGCCTTGCGCGAAGGCGATACCGACGCGGCGCTGAAAAGCCTGCAGGACGGCGTGCGTGCGCAACCCGCCAACCCCAAGCTGCGCGTCTTCCTGTTCCAGCTTTTGTGCGTGATGGGCCAATGGCCGCGCGCGCAGAACCAGCTCGAGGTCTGCGGCGAACTCGACGCCAGCACGCTGGCCATGGTCAGCACCTACCGCGAGGCGCTCAAATGCGAAACCTTGCGCGAGGCCGTGTTTGCCGGCAAGAACACGCCCATGGTGTTCGGCCAGCCGCAGGCCTGGGTCGCGCTGATGATCGAGGCCCTGCGTTGTGATGCGCGTGGCGACAGCGCATCGGCCGCGCGCCTGCGCGACGACGCGCTCGACGCGGCGCCCGCCACCGCTGGCAGCCTCGACGGTGTGGCGTTCGAGTGGATCGCCGACGCCGATTCGCGCCTCGGCCCGGTGCTCGAGGCGGTCATCAACGGGCAATATTGCTGGGTCCCTTTCACGGCGCTCGCCAAGCTCACGATCGAGGCCCCCGCCGACTTGCGCGACCTGGTGTGGAGCGCTGCGCACCTTGAGTTCAGCAACGGCGGCAGCTCGGTGGCGTTGGTTCCGACGCGCTACCCCGGCACCGCCGAGCAGGCCGACAGCGCGCTGCGGCTGGCGCGCCGCACCGACTGGCTGGAACTCGGCGCCAGCCACTTCCGTGGCCTGGGCCAGCGGGTGTTGACGACCAGCGCCGCCGACGTCGATTTGCTGCAGGTGCGCGAGATCGTGCTGCAGCCGCCGGCCGAGGCGCAGGCCGAGCCCGCTGCGCCGGCGGCCCCGCGGTAAAACCGATCCGACACCCTGCCCATGGCCATCCATGACGTGCGCGACCGCCTGCAGCCGGCGCTGCTCGACCGCCTGACCGACCTGGCGCCCGGCTCCCGGCAGGAGGCCGAAGACAGCCGGGTGATGAACAAGGCGCAGATTCGCGACGCGGTGCTGCGCGACCTGGCTTGGCTGCTCAACGCCGTCAAGCCGATGGGCGCGCAGGCCGAGGCCTATCCGCAGGTGGCCAACTCGGTGCTGAACTACGGCTTGCCACCGATGTCTGGCCAGATGGCCTCGCGCATCGACGTGACCTTGCTGGAGCGCAC
>JAYSVE010000558.1:0-3732 GCA_043718725.1 Methylibium sp. | reverse complement strand
TGCCGTCGCGCAGAACGGTGCCGGCAAGAATTTCGCCGTTTCCGATGAGCAGATTAGGTCCGGGCATCGACTTCTCCCTTGAGGCGCTTCAGAACACGCACGACCGTCATGTGCGAGGTGCCGACTCGCTCGGCGATGTCCCGGGCCGAGAGTCCCCGGCAGTGATGAAGGAACACATCAAGGTCGCGCCGCCCTTTGGTCGATGCGCGTGCGGGCCCAGAGCCCTGCGGTGCAGACGCCGCCGCCCAGGTAATCAGTGCCTCGTCGAATCCGCGCTCTTCGAGCAGTGCCTGCTTGCGCGCGGCGTCAACGGCCCTCGACAAAGCCGACAAGGGCAGCCCTTCCGTCACGGCGGCGACCGCCTCAGCCAATGGCGCGGCAACCGCACGCGAGTGAAGCAATGCGGTGCGTTGTTCGCGTGCGGGCATGTCGAATTGCAGGGTCACGTCGAAGCGACGCCAAACCGCAGGGTCTAGAAGCTCGCCGTGGTTAGTGGCTGCCACCAGCAACGATGTCGGCGACCAGTCGTCGATCGTCTGCAGGATGACGGTGACCAAGCGCTTCAACTCGCCCACGTCGGTGTCGTCATCGCGCCGCTTGGCGATGGTGTCGAACTCGTCGAGCAGCAGCACGCATGGGCGCTCCTGGGCGTGGTTGAGAACGGACCTGACGTTGGCGCCGGTCTTCCCGAGAAAGCTGCTCATTACGCTGGCGAGATCGAGCGTGTAGAGCGGCAAGTCCAGCTGCTGGGCGAGCCAGCCCGCCGTCATGGTCTTGCCGACGCCCGGCGGCCCGCTCATCAACACGGAGCGCACAGGCATGAGGCCGGCGGCGGCAAGCCGATCAGCAGCCTTGCGCTCGTGAATGACGCGATCGACCTCGCCCTGCAGCGCCAGGCTCAAGAGCGGGGGGACTCGCGCTGCTGACGGATGCTCGACCCTGACGAGCGGCAGCTTGGTGTCGGCGTCGACAGGCTGCGCAATCTCAGGCGACTCGTGGCGCAGCGAGCGAGTGCCGGCCACCAGCGGGGTGACTGCACGCGCCAGGGACTCGTCAGAGGTCCGAACGAGGCTTGCGAACCTGCGTAACCGCATCTCGATAGCCGCTCCGCCGACTTTTATTGCGTCACGGAACAAACTCAACAACTCTTCTTGTGCTCGCTGTTCCATTTTTATCTTCTGTACTTTTCTATTTCCGTCTACGGCTGGAACATAGTGTACACAAAGTAATTTTACATATGTTCCAAATCAGACAGAACTTTGTGCTTGCACGCGTAAGTTATTGATTAATTTGGGGTTCACGGCGCCCGCGCAGTCTCGTCGCTGGAACATTCGGGGTGGCCACGCCACGTCGCTGCGCGTTTCCGATGGCGTCGCATGCATGCCAGCACTGCGCCTATCGGGGACCTGAAAAGCACCCCATCAGAAGCGTGTAATGTTGCAGCCGAAGTGTGTGCGGCGTGGTGTGGGCGACGCATGGCATCATGCAATGCAGTCCACTTCCAGCACCTCAGGTCAGCTCATGCGCTACGTCATCACCCCGCCCGCCACCGTCAGCGCCCCCGTGTTCGGCGGCGGTGAATTTCCGGTGCGCCGCATCTATTGCGTCGGCCGCAATTACGCCGAACATGCGCAGGAAATGGGCTTTACCGGCCGCGAACCGCCGTTTTTTTTCCTCAAACCCGCTGACGCGCTGCTGCCCGTCAAGGCCGGCACCACCGGCCAATTGGACTACCCCACGTTGACCGCCAACTTCCACCATGAAGTGGAACTGGTGGTCGCCATCGGACGCGGCGGGCAGAACATCAAAGCCGCTGACGCTGCTGCTCATATCTGGGGTTATGCCGTCGGCCTGGACATGACCCGGCGCGACTTGCAGGGCGAGATGAAAAAGCAGGGCCGCCCCTGGTGCATCGGCAAGGCTTTCGAGCAGAGCGCGCCCATCGGCGAACTGCACCCCATCGCAAAAACCGGCGAGCTGACCCACGGCGCCATCAGCCTGGCGGTGAATGGCCACACCAAACAGTCGGGCGATCTGAAAGACCTGATCTGGAGCGTCAACGAAACCATCGAACACCTGAGTGCGGCCTGGACGCTGCAGCCGGGTGACCTGATCTACAGCGGCACGCCGGCCGGCGTGGGTGCGGTGGTGCGCGGCGACGTGATGGACGCGGCGGTGGCCGGGCTCAGCGGCCTGCGGGTTGCGGTGCGCTGAAGCTTGATATGGAACTCTTCAACTTCAACCGCTCTTCGGCGTCTTACCGCGTGCGCATCGCCCTGGCGCTGAAGGGCCTGGACTACACCTACCGCGCCGTGCACCTGGCGCGCAATGAGCAGTTCAATGAGTCGTATGCGGCCGTCTCGGCGTCGCGCCTGGTGCCGTTGCTGGTGGACGGTGAAAACAGCCTCACGCAGTCGATGGCCATCATCGAATACCTGGACGAAACCCACCCCCAGCCGCCGTTGCTGCCCGCCACGCCCGCCGCGCGGGCGCGGGTGCGGGCATTGGCGCAAGACATCGCCTGCGAAATTCACCCGCTGAACAATTTGCGTGTGCTGCGCTACCTGGTGCACGACCTGAAGCTCAGCGAAGACGACAAAAACCGCTGGTACCGGCACTGGGTGGAAACCGGGCTTGAAGTGGTGGACCGCCAGTTGGCGGCTGTACCCGGGCGCTACTGCCACGGCGACACACCTGGCCTCGCGGACTGCCTGCTGGTGCCACAAATCTTCAACGCCCGCCGCTTCAACTGCAACACCCGCCATGTGCCGCATGTGATGCGGGTATTCGATGCCTGCATGGCATTGCCGGCCTTTGAAGAGACACGGCCAGAAAAGTGCCCTGACGCCGAGTGAGGCTGAGAGCCGACGCGGGCTGAAGCATGAAATCTTGAACCTGCCGCTGCTGCGCCCTCAGTGCGCACTGCCCCCGGGCGTTGTGGCCGCCATGACCTTGCGCACCGGCGGCGTCAGCCAGAAGCCTTTCGACAGCCTGAACCTGAGTTTCGGTGTGGGCGACGACGCCCAGGCGGTGCATCACAACCGCAGCCTTTTTGCCCGTGCACTGGGCGCACGGCCGGTGTGGCTGCGCCAGGTGCATGGCAGCACCGTGAAGCGGCTGCACGCGGGCGCCGACGCGGCACCGCTGACCACGGCCGATGCCGCCTGGACCAGCCAGCGTGGCCTGGCGTGCACGGTGGGCGCTGCAGACTGCATGCCGGTGTTGTTTGCGCTGCACGACGGCAGCGCGGTGGCCGCTGCCCACGCCGGCTGGCGCGGGCTGGCCGCCGGGGTGTTGCCGGCCACCTTGCGGGCGCTTTGTGAAGGCATGTCAGCACAGCCAAAAGATTGCACCGTGTGGCTGGGCCCCTGCATCGGGCCACTGCAGTTTCAGGTGGGGGCGGAAGTGCTGTTGGCCTTCGGCGCCGACCCGGCTTGCCCTGAAGCGCGCTTCTTTACACCCAGCGGGGCTGCAGACGGCAGCGCACGCTGGCTGGCCAACCTGCCGGCCCTGGCGCTGGCGCAACTGCGCCGTGCCGGCGTCACTGACGTGGTGAATTCAGGCCAGTGCACGTTCAGCGACCCGTCAAACTTCTTTTCTTACCGGCGCGACGGCATCACCGGGCGCCATGCTGCGGCCATCGGCTTGTTGTAGCGCGGCGGCTGGCAGGCTGGCTGCGGGCATCGATTCAGGCACCGATTCAAGCGCGGCTGTGGCGCGGGCCTCGGCGGC
>JAYSVE010000557.1:0-8925 GCA_043718725.1 Methylibium sp. | reverse complement strand
CTTCCTGGGCGCGCGCTTCGAGGGCAATCTGCCGCGGTTTCTCGGCATCATTGCTGCCATCCTGTGCTCGTTCGTCTACGTGGTGGCGCAGATCTACGGCGTGGGCTTGATCACCGCGCGGCTGTCCGGCCTGGCCTTCGAGGTCGGGATTTTTGTCGGCCTGGGTGGCATCCTGGTGTGTTCGTTCCTCGGTGGCATGCGGGCCGTCACATGGACGCAGGTGGCCCAGTACATCATCCTGATCGTGGCTTACCTGATCCCGGTGGTGTGGCTCTCAATCAAACAAACCAGTGTCCCGGTTCCCCAGGCGATATATGGCTACCAGCTTGAAAAGGTGACGGCGCTGGAGCAAAAGCTGATCGATGACCCGAAGGAGAAGGAAGTCATCGCGATCTTCAAAAAGCGCGCTGACGACCTGGGCGCCAAACTAAAAGACATTCCCGCCGCGCTGGCTGCCGACAAGGCCGCCGCGACGAAGAAGCTTGACGACCTGAAAGCGGCCAACGCACCGTTGGCCGAAGTCCAGGTCGCCGAGAAAACGCTCGCGGGCGTGCCCAAGGATGAAGCCGATGCCAAGAAGGCATGGACGGCTGCCAAGACGGCCAACGAGGCCCGCGCCAAGCCGCTGGCTGGCATGCCCCGCCACAGCGCGCAGTACGCGGGCGACCCGAACGGGGACGCCAAGGCCAAGGAACTCTTCGACACGTCGCGCCGCAACTTCCTGGCGCTGGTGTTCTGCCTGATGGTGGGGACTGCGGCATTGCCGCACATCCTGATGCGCTACTACACCACGCCTTCGGTGAAGCAGGCGCGTGAATCGGTCACCTGGTCGCTGTTCTTCATCTTTCTGCTGTATTTCACCGCGCCGGCACTGGCGGTGTTGGTCAAGTTCGAGGTCTTCTCGGTGCTGGTCGGCACGCCCATTGACCAGTTACCCGCGTGGATCGCCAACTGGGCCAAGGTCGACCCGACGCTGCTGTCGGTGACCGACGTCAACGGCGACGGCATCTTCCAGTTGGGCGAGATGCGCATCGGTGGCGACATCATCGTGCTGGCAACACCGGAGATCGCCGGGCTGCCCTACGTTATTTCCGGCCTGGTGGCGGCCGGGGGTCTGGCGGCCGCGCTGTCCACGGCGGACGGGTTGTTGCTGACCATTGCCAACGCGCTGTCGCACGACCTGTACTACAAGATGATCGACCCGAACGCCTCGGCCTCGCGTCGCGTGGCGATCTCAAAGGCGCTGCTGCTGGTGGTGGCCTTGGCCGCCGCGGCGGTCGCGGCGCAGAAGCCGGCGGACATTCTTTTCCTGGTGTCGGCGGCGTTCTCGTTCGCGGCGGCGGCCTTCTTCCCGGCCCTGGTGCTCGGCATCTTCTGGAAGCGGGCCAACAAATGGGGGGCCTCGCTGGGCATGATCGCTGGCCTGGGAATCACGCTGTACTACATGGTGACCACCCAGCCCTGGATGCGCGGCATCTTCGGCGTGACAAGCCCGGTTGAGTTGTGGTTTGGCATCCTGCCGATCTCGGCCGGCGTTTTCGGCGTTCCGCTGGGCTTCCTGGTGATCATCGTTGTGAGCTTGTTGACACCGTCTCCGCGTCAAGACACGCAAGAACTGGTCGAGCATGTTCGCTACCCCGACCTGAATCTCGGTAAAACCTGATTCGGCTCAACGTCGACAGCGCCTTCACCGCGGGCGCTGTCGTCACAGAATGGGCTCCCGGGCAACCGGGGGCCCATTGCTGTTTACGGTCTATACTCCAAAGCTTTCCTTGCCACACCCAGGTATGACGCTTTGGGGTGGCTTTCAAACCCGGCAGCGCGCGCTTTGTGAAAAGGGCGCGGCGTCGGAAACCCACAAGGAGTGTCAATGCGTCACTATGAGATCGTGCTCGTGATCCATCCGGATCAAAGCGAACAGGTTCCAGCCATGCTGGAGCGTTACAAGGCCGTCGTCACGGCCGGCGGCGGCAAGGTCCACCGCGTTGAAGATTGGGGCCGCCGTCAGATGGCCTACATGATTCAGAAGCTCGCCAAGGCGCACTACCTGTGCGTCAACATCGAATGCGGCAATGAAGTGCTGGCGGAGTTGGAAACCGGCTTCCGGTTCAACGACGCGGTGCTTCGGCACCTGACGGTGCTCAAGAGCCAGGCCGACACCACGCCGTCGGTGATGATGAAGATGGTCGACCGCGAAGATTCGCGCAGAGCGCCGCAGGAGGCGTCGGCCTGAGCCAGACAAGCCGCTTGCCTGCCTTGCCCGCGCGCTAAATGAACCGATTGGTTTTGACAGCGCAACTGGTGGAGCGAGGTGCCTTGCGATACACCCCGGCCGGCTTGCCCGCCATTGACCTGAGCTTGAAGCACGAGTCGACGCTGACCCAGGAGGGCCAACCCCGCCAGGTTTGCGTCGAGATCAAGGCCAGAGTCATTGGTGAGGTCACCAAGCAGGTGGGGAAACTGGAGATGGGAAGCACCCACGGCTTTGCCGGCTTCCTGGGGTCCATGCGCAATGGCCGCGGCGTCGTGTTCCATGTGACCGAGTTGGAGTGAGCCCAGGCTCAACTGTTTGCAATTTGTCCGGATCCGGATTGATATTCTGAAAGAGGTGAAATATGCCCCCGCCACGTGGTAAAGGTCGGTTCTCTAAGGACCGCAAGCCAAAACGCAACACACAGTCCTTGTTGTTTCGCCGCAAGCGCTTTTGCCGTTTCACGGTGACCGGCGTCAAGGAGATTGACTACAAGGACATCGACACCTTGCGCGATTTCATCGGCGAGAACGGCAAGATCACGCCGGCCCGCCTGACCGGCACTCGCGCGTTCTTCCAGCGTCAGTTGACGACCTGTATCAAGCGTGCCCGCTTCCTGGCCATGCTGCCGTACAGCGACCAGCACCGCGTCTGAGGACCAACCCATGCAAATCATCCTGCTCGACAAAGTGGCCAACCTCGGCAACCTGGGCGATGTGGTCCGGGTCAAGGACGGCTACGCACGCAACTTCCTGATTCCGACCCGAGCGGCGCGGCGCGCCACCGAGTCGGCGATCAAGGAATTCGAGGCCAGGCGCGCCGATCTCGAAAAGGCCGCCGGCGACAAACTTGCCACCGCGAAGGCGCTGGGCGAGAAAATGAGCGGCCGCACGGTGCACATCACGCAAAAGGCCGGTGTCGATGGCAGGTTGTTCGGTTCGGTGACGAACAACGACATTGCCGAAGCATTGACACGCATCGACTTCAAGGTGGTCAAGGCGCAGGTGCGCATGCCCAACGGCCCGCTCAAGACGGTTGGCGAGCACACGGTTTCGGTGGCTCCGCATACCGATGTCCTGGTCGAGGTCAAGGTCGTGATCCTGGGCGAAACAGCGTAGCGCGGGAGGCACCCGCTTCGCGCGGGCAACAGGCGAGCACCATGCTTGCCCGAAGCGCTGGTCGCGAAGATCACCCGAATGGGCCGGCCTTGCCGGCCCATTCTCATTTGCGAGCGGTTCTCCACCGATGCCCCACGCGATTTCCACAGACTTGCACACAGGCGCTTGCAGGCTTCGCTCGTATCATCTGGCGATGCCTGCTCTCCTCGCGTCTCATGAAGTTTTCTCCACTGCAAGAAGCGCCGACGACGAAGTCGCACGCTTGCGCATCCCGCCGCATTCCATTGAAGCCGAGCAGAGTGTTCTGGGCGGTTTGCTGCTCGACAACAGCGCCTGGGACCGCGCCGGCGATCTGCTGACAGACAGCGACTTCTACCGCTACGAACACCGCTTCATTTATGCCGCCATCGGGGCGTTGGTCAACGCCACCAAGCCTGCCGATGTGATCACTGTTTTCGAGCACCTTCAAAGCCTGGGCAAGGCCGATGAATGCGGTGGAATCCTCTACCTCAATTCGCTCGCTCAGAGTGTGCCCAGCGCCGCCAACATGCGACGTTATGCGGAGATCGTGCGCGAGCGCGCGGTGCTGCGCAAGCTGGTCGCGGCCAGCGACGAGATTGCCACCACCGCCTTCAACCCCCAGGGCATGCCGGTTTCGCAAATTCTGGACGAGGCCGAGGGCAAGATCTTTCGCATCGGCGAAGAAGGCTCCCGGTCGCGCCAGGGGTTTCAGAGCATGGATTCGCTGGTGGTCCAGTTGATCGATCGCGTCAACGAGCTTCACGAAAACGGCGCGGAAGAAGTGACCGGCGTGCGCACGGGTTTCTTCGACATGGATCGCATGACAGCCGGCTTGCAGCCGGGTGACCTGATTGTCCTGGCGGCCAGGCCGTCGATGGGCAAGACCGCTTTCGCGCTCAACATCGCCGAACATGTCGCGACCAGCGAAGGCCTGCCTGTGGTCGTGTTCTCGATGGAGATGGGCGCGTCGCAACTGGCGCTGCGCATGGTCGGCTCGCTCGGCCGGATCGACCAGCAGCACCTTCGCACCGGCGCGCTGAAGGACGATGAATGGGGCCGCTTGTCCGAAGCGGTCGAAAAGCTCGGCAAGGTGAGTTTGTTCATCGACGAGAGCCCGGCGCTCACCTCCAGCGAACTGCGCGCTCGTGCCAGGCGCCAGGCGCGCCAGTGCGGCCAGCTCGGCCTGATCGTGGTGGACTACCTGCAACTGATGAGCGGCAGCGGAAGTGCGAGTGAAGAGAACCGCGCCACAGTGATCGGCGAAATCTCGCGCGGCTTGAAGTCCCTGGCCAAGGAACTGAAGTGCCCTGTGATCGCCCTCTCGCAACTCAACCGGAGTGTCGAGAGCCGCACCGACAAGCGGCCCATGATGAGCGACCTGCGCGAGTCCGGCGCGATCGAGCAGGACGCCGACGTCATCATGTTCATCTACCGAGACGAGTACTACACCAAGGACGCCTGCAAGGAACCCGGTGTGGCCGAGATCATCATCGGCAAGCAGCGCAATGGCCCGACCGGCACGGTCAAGCTCACATTCATCAAGCCGCTGACAAAATTCGACAATCTCGCGCCAGGCAGCGCTGGCGCAGACTACTGAACAGGCCTGTCCTGAGCGGGGCTCAGGCCTCCCGAGGACAGACCCCGCATGTCGGGCCGTTCCGTGCCCCACGGCGGGCCCTGTCGGCAGGGCCTTTCCGGGACTGCTGGAATAGAATTTCCGGTTTTCCACCATTTTGCGACGCAGCGTGCTGCGCCCACCCCCCATGTACAAGCACATCAAAGTACCCGTCGGCGGGCACAAGATCACGGTCAATTCCGACTACTCCCTCAACGTGCCGGACCACCCGATCATTCCGTACATCGAGGGCGACGGAACGGGGCTGGACATTACGCCAGTGATGATCAAGGTGGTGGATGCGGCCGTGTCAAAGGCCTACGCGGGTGCCAAGAAGATCCACTGGATGGAAATCTATGCGGGAGAAAAGTCGACCCAGGTCTATGGACCCGATGTCTGGCTTCCTGAAGAAACGCTGCAGGTTCTCAAGGAGTACGTTGTCTCCATCAAGGGCCCGCTGACAACGCCTGTCGGCGGCGGTATTCGCTCGCTAAATGTGGCCCTGCGGCAAGAACTCGACCTGTACGTGTGTTTGCGCCCGATCCAGTACTTCACCGGCGTTCCTTCCCCCCTCAAGGCGCCTGAAAAGACGAACATGGTGATCTTCCGCGAGAACTCGGAAGACATCTACGCCGGCATCGAGTTCGAAGCCGAAAGCGAAAAGGCGAAGCGACTGATCAAGATTCTTCAAGACGATTTCGGTGTCAAGAAGATTCGCTTCCCCGACACCTCGGGTATCGGCATCAAGCCAGTCTCCCGCGAAGGCACGCAACGGCTGGTTCGCAAGGCCATCCAGTACGCCATCGACAACGACAAGTCGTCCGTGACCTTGGTGCACAAGGGCAACATCATGAAGTACACCGAAGGTGGGTTTCGCGATTGGGGTTATGCCCTGGCGCAAACCGAATTCGGCGCTCAGTTGATCGACGGTGGACCGTGGTGCAAGTTCAAGAACCCGAAGTCCGGCAACGACATCGTCGTGAAGGACTCGATCGCCGATGCCTTCTTGCAGCAGATCTTGTTGCGCCCTTCCGAGTACTCGGTGATCGCCACGCTCAACCTGAATGGCGACTACGTTTCTGACGCGCTGGCCGCGCAGGTGGGCGGCATCGGCATCGCGCCCGGGGCGAACCTGAGCGATTCGATCGCCATGTTCGAAGCGACCCATGGAACCGCGCCAAAGTATGCCGGCAAGGACTATGTCAATCCCGGCTCCGAGATCCTCTCGGCCGAGATGATGTTGCGACACATGGGCTGGACTGCTGCCGCCGACCTCATCATCAGCTCGATGAAGAGTTCAATCCTGTCCAAGAAGGTCACCTACAATTTCGCGCGCCTGATGGACGGCGCCACCCAAGTGTCATGTTCCGGCTTCGGCCAGGTGATGATCGACCACATGTGACACCTGCTAGGGATATTCCAGGGCGTCCCATCCGGTTCCAACAAGAACCCCAGATCGTTGATTCGACTGGGGTTTTCTGTTTCCGGGTGTCCGAGAGGGATCGTTGACTTGCTACCGTGGCGGGGCCATATGGCGCCATCATGGGGCCATGGCATGGGTCAGGTGACAACGATGCGCCACGTCAACTACACCCTCAAGCCAGCGACGATCGACAACGCCAAACCGCGCGAGAAGGCCTACGCGCTGCTGATCGCGCGCTGCCAGAGCCCGGCAAAGGCAAAGCGGGTGCTGTCGACGGAGCAGAAGCTCGCCGACGCGCGGCGCCTCATCTTCCGCACCTTCGCCCAGCGCTGGGTCGATGAGACGCTGTTCTATCGGTCCGGCGGCTACGTGGCGCAGACCGTGCGCTGGCTCGATGCCTACGTCTACCCGGCCATCGGCGACATGCGGCTCGACGAGGTTCAGCCCGGCGACGTGCTGGCCATCATCAAGGCGCGCGCCGACACCGCCGTGACGGCCGAGCGCATCCGCGTGATCGTGCAGCAGATCTACAACCATGCGATCCGCAATCTGGTGACGACGAACCCGGCGCAGCCACTGCGCGGCGCCATCGCGCGTGCACCGGTCGAACATCACCGGCACCTGAACGAGAAAGAAATCGGTGCGTTCTGGCCCAAGCTCGACGACCAGGGCGCGCACATTACGACGATCGCGGCGACCAAGCTGCTGATGCTCACGATGACCCGCTAAAGCGAACTCCTGCGCTCGAAGTGGACCGAGTTCGACATCGATGCCGCGCAGTGCGACATCCCGGCCGAGCGAATGAAATGGGGCAAGCCGTAACGGGTGTTCCTGTCAGGTCAGGCCGTCGATATCCTGCGCCAGGTGCGCGAGCTGACAGGCCATGGCGAGTACGCCTTCCCGTCGATCTTCCGCGGCAGCGTCCCCATGGGCGACGTGACGCTGAACCACTTCTTCAAGCGTCTCGACTTCGGCGTGCCCGAGTTCAGCCCACATGGCACTCGCGGCACGGCGGCGACCTTGCTGCTCGGGCATGGGTTCGGCCGCGATGTCGTCGAGTCGCGGCTGGCGCACAGCGAGAAAAATGCGACAGTGGCGGCCTACAGCCACATCGAGCTGGCGGTGGATCGGAAGAGTGCGCCGCAGTTCTTGGCGGCTCGGGTCGAGGCGCTGGGGGCAGGGGCGAGTGTCATTCCACTGCGCGCCGCTTGAACCCCCACGTCGGTCGTCGTCGGCAGTCGTCGGAGATGCCGCTGGCACGCCACCTCAAGGCGCGAGTGCGCGCCCATTGCTCGCGTGCCTTGAAACTGGAAGCGAGAGTCGTGGTGTAGGCCCGCGATACCGATCAATGGCGTTCACAAAATCTGCGCGACCGAGCCGCGCGCTGGAAGCCGTGTCGCCGCAAGCTTCTCGGGATTACACCGATGCGTCATATGTTTAGCGCGCTAATCATTAGCGCGACGACGCCCACTTGCCGGCACGTCAATCAACTCGAGGAGCCCGCGATGTCACAACCCACCCTCTACGAGCGCCTTGGTGGCGCCTACGCGATCGCATCCGCAGTCGACTACCTGGTCGACCGGCTGCACACCAACGCCACGCTCAACAAGGCCAACACCAAGGTCAACGACTTCCACGCCGCAAAGTACAAGGCCGGCTACAAGTTCATGGTCACCGCCTGGAGCATCGAAGCGACGGGCGGGCCGAAGTGCTACATCGGACGCGACATGTTCGCCGCACACAAGGACGTTGGCCTGACCAACTTTGATTTCGACGTCACCGCGCACGAGATCCGCAACACGCTTTATCAAATCGGCGTACCGGAGCCGGAGACGCAGGAGTTCATGGCCATTATCGAGAGCTATCGCACGCAAGTGGTCAAGCAACCGTAAGGGGTGTCTCGACCTTGAGGGCGCCGCATGTTCGCGGACGCATCGTCGCAGTGGCGGCGCGCTGCAGTTCGTGTTCAACTCGGGCGTCCAGTTGAACCCTAGCGCCATGCCGAAAGCCAGCGTTTCGCGTCCCCCGGCATCGAACCGGGGCCTCGACAACCTTCACCTCGACCGACAACTGTGCTTCGCGCTTTACGCGGCCACGCATGCGATGACGCGCGCGTACAGGCGCGAACTCGCCGACGTCGGGTTGACGTACCCGCAGTACCTCTTGATGTTGGTTCTGTGGGAGCAGGATGAAGCAAGCGTGTCCGTGATCGCCGACACGCTTGACCTCGACGCTGCGACCGTGACCCCGCTCGTCAAGCGCCTGGAGGCCGCGGGGCTGGTTGCCCGCCTGCGCATCGCGAGCGACGACCGCATCGTCTGCGTGAAAGTCCAACCAAAGGGTTGGGCGATCCGCCAGCGGGTCGCCCAAGTGCAGAAGCGCATCGCCTGCCGCACCGGACTGGAAGTCGCGGCGTTCGAACGGCTCAAGACGACGCTGCTCGAAGTGGCGCATCGCATGAAAACGGCGCCGCCGCGCGAGCGGCGCCGCGCCTGAT
>JAYSVE010000556.1:0-1597 GCA_043718725.1 Methylibium sp. | reverse complement strand
CCGGTCTGATCGACGAATCCAACACTTCGCAAACACAAACAACGGAGACACCATGAAGACCCTACACAACGCTGCAAGACGCCAGCTGTTGGCCGCAGGCGTGGCCGCGCTGACGCTGGGCCTGCCGGCGCTTGCGCACGCACAGAGCGACTTTCCGAACAAGCCCATTCGCATCATCGTGCCCTACTCACCCGGCACCGGCAGCGACGCGCTGGCGCGCACCGTGGCGCAGGGTATTACCGAGAAAACCGGCAAGCAGGTGAACGTGGAAAACCGCGACGGCGGCGGCAGCCTGATCGGCACCCAGGCGGTGGTGCGGGCCGCGCCCGACGGCTACACGCTGCTGATTGCGGCAAACCCGATGGTCATCGTGCCCAGCCAGAGCTCGACCCCGCCCTACGACCCCGACAAGGACTTGATGCCGGTGGCCAAGGTGGCCGTCATTCCGCTGGTGCTGGCCGTAACCCCGGGCTTGAACATCAAGACGGTGAAGGAGTTGATCAACTACGCCAAGGCCAACCCCGGCAAGCTGAGTTACGGGTCTTCAGGCCCGGGCACCATCAGCCAGCAGCAGATGGAACTCTTCAAGCTGGCGGTGGGCATCGACATTCCCGAGATCCCCTACAAGAGCACGTCGCAGGCGATGACCGACCTCATCGGCGGCACGCTGGGCGTCTTCCCGGTGGTGGTGCCGCTGGTGGCGCAGCACCTGCAAAGCGGCCGCGCCGTGGGCCTGGCGGTGTTCGACACCGCGCGCTCCGCGCTGCTGCCCAGCCTGCCGTCGATCACCGAGGAAGTCAGCGTGGCGGGCTACATCCCCACGCCCGTGTGGTACGGCTTCATGGCGCCAGCGAAGACGCCGCGCGAGGCCATCGCAACGCTGAGCACCTTGATTCAAAACTCGATGGAAACGCCCGATGCCAAGACGCGCCTGGCCGCGATGGGCGCACAGCGCATCAACGTCAGCAACGAGCAGTTCAGCGCCGACATCCGCAATGAATTTGAGAAGGCCGGCGCCCTGGCGCGCAAGCTGGGGACTTTCAAGTGAACGGTTGGCAATGAATTCAGAAGCTGTTTCAGGGGGCATCACGTGAACTGTTATGTGCTGGGTCTGGCGATGCATCCGCCGTCGTCCCAACTGCACGAATTCAGGCTCGAAGAGATGGTCTACCACACGGCCCGCGCTGCGCTGGACAACGCCGGCATCTCGCGCGCCCAGCTGGACCACATCACGCTCGGCGCCTGCGACGAGCTCGACGGCCGCTCGATTTCCAGCATGTTGCTGGCCATGCCGGCCGGGGGTTACCTGGTGGACGAGATCAAGGTCACCGATTCCGGCGCCACCGCGATGTGCCTGGAAATGGCGCGCTTGCAGTCTGGAGAATTTGGCATCGGCATGGTGTCGAGCTGGTGCAAGAGTTCCAAGACCGACGTGGAGTCGGTGATGCGGCTGCGCTGCGAGCCCTTCTACACGCGCCCGATTGGCATCAACATGGCGGTGGCTGATGCTTTGTTCGCGCAGGCCGTTGCCGACGAGTACCGGGTCGGCGCTGATGAAGTGAATCAACGTGTGCAGGCCAACTACCAGCGGGCCTTT
>JAYSVE010000555.1:0-3741 GCA_043718725.1 Methylibium sp. | reverse complement strand
CGGCCAACTCACGCTGATTGCCGTCGTGCCGCGGCGCAACTCAATGCGAATGTCCGCGGGCGCCGCCTCGGCGGGCGGCAATTGCACCGGCACGAAGGCGGTCGGCACATCGTTGTTCGCAGGCCTGACCAACGCGCCACCACTGCGCCTGTCGGCATCGAGAACCCAGCGGCGCGCCAGGTTTGCATTGACACCATTGGCCATCGCAACTGCAGTAATCGATGCGCCAGGCGAGCGGCATGATGCGACGACATGTGCCTTGAACGGGGCGCTATGTGCGCGACGGCGCAAAGTTCAAGAATTACTTTGCACGCTTGAGAGGGTAAATGTTGAACTTTCGGCCGGCTCTCACCCATGAGGGCACGCTGGCCGAGCCGTTCATGATTTAGTTTCGTTGACAGTGATGGTGCCGATCTTCGAGTTCGGCACCGAAGCGCAGCGCCAGCAGTGCCTGCCCAAATTGGCCGCCGGCGAATGGATTGGCTGCTTCGGCCTGACCGAACCACGGCGCCGATCCCGGCAGCATGGTCACGCGGGCGCGCAAGGCTCCCGGCGGTTATTTGCTGACCGCCAGCAAGATGTGGATTAGCAACAGCCCGTTCGTCGATGTGTTCGTGGTGTGGGCGAAGGACGATGAAGGTGCGATACGCGGCTTCATCCTAGACAAAGGGATGAAGGGCTTGAGCACCCCAGCGATCCACGGCAAGGTGCGCTGCGCGCCAGCACCATCGGCGAGATCGTGATGGACGGCGTGTTCTGCCCGGAAGAAAGCGCCTTCCCAGAAGTGCGGGGCCTCAAAGGCCCGTTCGCCTGCCTCGACAGCGCGCGCTACGGCATTGCCTGGGGTGCGTTAGGCGCGGCCGAGGACTGCTTCCATCGCGCGCGCCAGTACGTGCTGGACCGTAAGCAGCTCGGGAAGCCGCTCGCCGCGAACCAGTTGATTCAGAAGAAGCTCGCCGACATGCAAACCGAAATCACGCGCGGCCTGCGGGGTTGCCTGCGCCTGGGTCGCATGAAAGACGAAGGCAACGCTTCTGTCGAGATCACGTCGATCATGAAGCGCAACAGTTGCGGCAAGAGCCTGAAGATTGCCCGCACCGCGCGCGCCATGCTGGGCGGCAACGGCACCAGCGACGAATACGGCGTGGCGCGCCACCTGGTCAACCTGGAGGTGGTGAACACCTACGAAGGCACGCACGACGTGCATGCGCTGATCCTGGGCCGGGCGATCACCGGGATCGCGGCCTTTTGACCGATGTCACCGATTGATACAAGCCCGTTTGCAGCGCTGACCTTCAGGTCAGCGTAGGCTGGTGCGCGAACGGGATCGTCGAGCACCTGAACGGCAAGCCTGCGCGGCCGTGCGACACGCTTGCCGCTCTGCAACATTCAACCCCGGGGCAAACGTGCGGCATTGCACTTTTTGAGAAGTGGCGCGCGGCGCGAAAGGCCGCTGTTCCACTCTACATTCTTCCTTCGAGAAACGTTTAGGCTCGCGCGCCCGGCCGGTCCGGCCTGTGCGGCGCAATGTCTCGCATCGTTCGCCAGGGAAGACGCAATGAACAGTTCCACCTCGCCACGGCCAGGCTCCCTGGGCCTTCTCTTGCCTGCTGAAAATCCGGCTGAAACGGCGGCCGGCCGCATGCAATGAACAGCGTCTGGTTGCAGCGCTTCGAGCCGCGGCCGCATGCGCGGGCGCGCTTGTTCTGCTTCTCGCACGCCGGTGTCGGCGCCGCGGTTTACCGCTTGTGGCCGGCGGGCTTGCCGGCCGAGCTGGAGATATGCGCCATCCAGTTGCCTGGCCGTGGCACCCGGTTCCGCGAGCCCGCCGTGACGAAGCTTGTTGTGTTGGTCGACGCGCTGTTGCCCGCGCTGCGCCCGTACCTGGATCTTCCGTTCGCCTTTTTCGGCCACAGCATGGGCGCGGTGCTGGCCAGCGAAGTGGCGCGTGAGTTGCAAAGCAGCGATGCCGCGCGCTTGCGGCACTTGTTTGTTTCGGCCCGCCGTCCGCCGCATTGGCCCAACCCGGACTCGTTGCTGCATCCGCTGCCCGATACCGAGTTCGTCGCTGAAATCCAGCGGCGCTACGGTGGCGTCCCGCCCGAAGTGGCACAGGAGGAAGAACTGCTCGCGCTGCTGCTGCCGTGCCTGCGTGCCGACATCGAAGCGCTCGAGACCCACAAGCCGCTGGCGGCGCGGCCGCCGCTGGCCTGCCCCATCTCGGTGTTCGGCGGCAGCAACGATCCGTTGACGCCGCGCGCGCACCTCGATGCATGGCGCGGCGAGACCAATGGGCCCTGCCGCGTGCGGGTGTTTCCCGGCGACCACTTCTACGTCAACACTGCGCGTGAGGCGCTGCTGGCCGAAGTCTCGGTCACGCTTGCGCCGCTGCTGGCGAATGCGCCAATTCCTGAGGGACGGGTGTGAGCGACAAGGCTCCCACGCCGAAGCACATGCCGGTCGCACTCGTCGGCATCGGCTGCCGCTTTCCCGGCGGAGTGGTCGACCCGGCGAGCCTGTGGAAATTGCTGATCGACGGTGTCGACGCGATCACCGAAGTCCCGGCCAGCCGCATCGAACTGGGCCACTACTTCGATCCGCGGCCGGCGACGCCGGGCCGCATGATGTCGCGCTGGGGAGGCTATCTGGACGGCATCGAAGACTTCGATCCCGAGTTTTTCGGCATCTCGCCGCGCGAAGCCCGATACCTCGATCCGCAGCAGCGGCTGCTGCTGGAAACGGCCTGGGAAGCGCTCGAGGATGCGGGCCGCGATGTTCGCAAACTTGAAGGCAGCACGACCGCGGTGTTCGTTGGGCAGTGGGTCAGCGATTTCGAATCGCGCGTCTTCAGCGATCCCGAAACGGTCGACTTCCACACCACCACCGGCAGCGGGCGGTACGCCTCGTCGGGCCGCATTTCTTATGCGTTCGGGTTGCGCGGGCCCAGCATGACGATCGATTCGGCGTGTTCTTCATCGCTGGCGGCTGTGCACCTGGCGGTGCGCAGCATCCGCAGCGGCGAGAGCACGCTGGCGCTGGCGGGCGGCGCGAACGTCATCTTGCAGCCGCACATCAGCATCGCCTATTCGCAGAACCGGATGATGGCCCCCGACGGCCACTGCAAGTTCGGCGACGCAAGCGGCGACGGCTATGTTCGCAGCGAAGGCGTGGGGCTGGTCGCGCTAAAGGCGCTCGATCGCGCACTGGCCGATGGAGACCGAATCTACGCCCTTGTTCGCGGCAGCGCCGTCAACAACGATGGGCGCAGCAGCGGTGTGCTGGGCCGCCCCAGCCGCATCGGGCATGAAGAGATGCTGCGCAGCGCCTATGCCGACGCCGGCGTTGCGCCGAGCCGCGTCGGCTACGTCGAAGCGCATGGCACCGGCACGCGGGCCGGAGACCCGGTCGAGGTTTCCGCGCTCGGCACTGTTCTCGCGCCGGGGCGCGCGCTTGGCCAGCGCTGCCTGATCGGTTCGATCAAGACCAACATCGGG
This sequence comes from Methylibium sp., assembly GCA_043718725.1. Lineage (GTDB taxonomy): Bacteria > Pseudomonadota > Gammaproteobacteria > Burkholderiales > Burkholderiaceae_C > LGRD01. The sequence continues at coordinate 247 of JAYSVE010000555.1, read as the reverse complement.
CACACCGAAGGGGCGGCCGGAATCGCCGGGCTGATCAAGGCAGCGCTGGCGCTGCACCACGGTGCCATTCCCGCCAGCCTTCACTTCAACGATCCCAACCCCCACATTCCTTGGTCGGAGCTGCCGTTCACAATTCCGACCATCACCAGCGCGTGGCCGCCAACCGATGGCCCGCGCGCGGCGGCTGTCAATTCCTTCGGCATTGCGGGCACCAATGCGCATGTGGTGCTCGAAGAAGCGCCGGCAG
>JAYSVE010000554.1:0-1601 GCA_043718725.1 Methylibium sp. | reverse complement strand
GTGGCGGCGTGTTGGTCGCCAGCAAGGTCAAGGTCAAGAGCATGGACGAGGTGGACCGGCAGGAGTTCGAGCTGCGCGACCGGATCACCTCGGTCAATCTCCCTGCCCAGACCTTTGTGATCCGGGGGGTGACCGTCCGCTATTCGCTGGTCGCGCCGGCAACCGACTTTCGCAACGGCACGGTGGTCAATCTGGCGGCTGGCGCCAGCGTCGAGGTCCGTGGCGTGCTGTCACCCGACGGCAGCCGGCTGTTGGCGGCTCGCATCACGTTCAGGTGATGCGCGCTGAGGCCGGCTCAAGCAGCACGGTGGATCGGATCGATCCACAAGACCGTCTCGGGCTTCTCGACGGGCTCAATGTCCAGGTTGACAGCGACCGCCTCGCCGTCGCTGCGCACCAGGACGCACTCCAGCACCTCGGTCGGGCTGGCGTTGATTTCCTGGTGCGGCACGAAGGGCGGCACGTAGATGAAGTCGCCGGGGCCTGCCTCGGCGGTGAATTCCAGCGCATCGCCCCAGCGCATCCGGGCCCGGCCCTTGAGCACGTAGATGACGCTTTCCAGCGGCCCATGGTGGTGGGCGCCGGTCTTGGCGCCGGCGTGAATGTGCACGGTGCCGGCCCACAGTTTTTGCGCGCCCACTCGCGCGAAATTGATCGCGGCGGCTCGGCTCATGCCCGGCGTCTGCGCGGTGTTGGGATCGAGCTGGTTGCCGGCCACGACGCAAACACCGTCGTGCTTCCAATGGGGCGCAACGGGCGTGCCCAGGTGTTCGTCACTCATGGAAGTCTCCTTGGATCAGGCGACGATTCTGCGGCAACCCAACCCGGCGAATGACCTTCGCTTGGGATGCTCCAGCGGCGCACCGGCCAGGCTCGTGTACATTACCGTCCACAGTTATACGCAAGACAGTGGTTGTTAGTGATCTCGTGCCCTACCTGTTGCGGTTCTCGCGGCAGGCATCGTTAGAAATCCCCCCTGATCGTTTCTTGAGTGTCGCTGCATGCGCCGCATGTGCTGCGCATCATTTGTTCGAAAGATAGGATCTGTCCATGACGACCCAAACCGGTACCGTGAAGTGGTTCAACGAAAGCAAGGGCTTCGGCTTCATCGCTCAAGATGCGGGCGGCGCTGACTTGTTTGCCCACTTCCGTGACATTACGGGCAACGGCTTCAAGACCCTGGTCGAAAACCAGCGCGTCGAATTTGAAGTCAAGCAGGGCCAAAAAGGCCTGCAAGCAGCCAACATCAAGGTGCTGTAAGACCAAGGGCAGCGATGCCCCTGAGAAAACCGCGGCGCTTGCCGCGGTTTTTTTTCGCCCGTTCGGTGCTGATCGATGGAGGCCGTGCCATCCCCGCGTGACCTTCAGGCGCCGCGGCGCCGCAATAAGATGTCTGCACCGCCCCTATGGAGTTGTGCCATGTCCACCGTTTCCAGCCTGAGCAATACCCAAGTGCGCCTGGCCGCCCGACCCAAAGGCCTGCCGACGCGCGCCGACTGGGCCTTCACGACCGAAGCGGTGTCCGAGCCACAGGCCGGCGGCATCCTGGTCAAGACCCTGAGTCTGTCACTGGACCCGGCGATGCGCGGCTGGATGAACGA
>JAYSVE010000553.1:0-1601 GCA_043718725.1 Methylibium sp. | reverse complement strand
GCCTGCGCGGTCTGCCCGCCTTTGCCCTGTGCAGCAACGCCGACCACGCGGCCGAACAATTGAGCTACGCCCTGGACGTGCTGGAGGCGCGCGGCGAGATCGACCCGGCCAGCCCCGAGGCCGAGAAGTTCGTCCACGACTACCTCAAGGACACCACCATGCACGAGGTCGGCCACACGCTGGGGCTGCGCCACAACTTCCGCTCCTCGCGCATCTACACCGAGCAGCAATTGAGCGACCCGGCGTTCACGGCCGCCAACGGCCTGACGGGTTCGGTGATGGAGTACGCGCCGATCAACCTGGCCGCTCCGGGCCTTGCGCGCGAGTCGCAAGGAATTCCGTTCAACAACACCCTGGGCCCGTACGACTACTGGGCCATCGAGTACGCCTACAAACCCATCGCCGCCGAGCACGAAGAGGCCGAACTGTCACGCATCGCGTCGCGCAGCGCCGAGCCGATGCTGGCCTATGGGACGGACGAAGACAACTCGCTGGGCATCGACCCCGAGACCTTGCAGATGGACCTGGGCGCGGACGTGCTGGCCTTCGCGCGCAAGCGCGTGGCGATCGCGCGCGATTTGCTGGAGCGCCAGGAAACCCGCCCGCTCAAGCAGGACGCCGACTACGCGGTGTTGCGCCGCTCGGTGCTTTATGCGCTGCGCGACATGGGCCGCGCGGCCGGCATGCTGGCGCGCCAGGTCGGCGGCGTACGCACCTTGCGCGACCACGTGGGCAGCGGGCGCGACCCGCTGACGCCGGTGCCCGCGGCCCAGCAGCGCGAAGCGCTGGACGTGTTGACCAGTGGCTTCCTGTCGGCCGACAGCTTTATGTTGTCGCCGGCTTTGCAACGCCGGCTGGCGGTGGACTTCCAGGAACGCACCGACGCGCTGTTTCGCGGCGAACCGATGGGCCAGACCGATTTTTCGCTCGCGGCCCAGGTGCTGGAGCTGCAGCGCGGCGTGCTCGGTCAATTGATGAGCGACGCCGTCGCCACGCGTTTGCTCGATAGCGAAGCGAAGGAACCGAAAGACGCCTTGCGCCTGGGCGAATTGTTCCAGCGCCTGGACCGGTCGGTCTGGAGCGAGTTGGCCGCCAAGGGCGACATCCCGGCGCCGCGCCGCGAGTTGCAGCGCGAACATGTCAACCGGGTCGCCGCGCAATTGTTGCGGCCGGCCGCGCTGTCGCGGGCCGACGCGCGCAGCCTGATGCGCGCCGAGGCGCAGGCGCTGCTGCTGCGCATCAACGCCGCGCTGAAGCGTGGCGGGCTCGGCGCGACGGCGCAGGCGCATTTGCAGGACAGCGCCGACACGCTGGCCCAGGCCTTGTCGGCCAAATTGCAGCGCGCCGGGGCCTGATCCGCAGGCGGCACCGCTTGAACCTAGAAACGGCAGTTGACCGCTCTCCTCCGCTGGAAACACCGCATGGATATTGACCTCTTTCCTCACGACCACCTTCACCGGCTGGGTGAGAGCGCTACGCACCCGATTGAGCCGCACTGCGGCGCGCTGGCGGCGTTGCTTCTCCTCGCGGGCATGAGCCCGCAGCGTCGTCGCGCCTTGCCAGCCCACCGCATCGCGGCTCACTCGGGCGCGTCCAACTGC
>JAYSVE010000552.1:0-1601 GCA_043718725.1 Methylibium sp. | reverse complement strand
CGCGCTGGACTTGTTGCGTTGCCCCAAGCCGCAACCATGACCACGCTTTGTGATGCATCGCGCAGAGCCGGTGTCAGGTCGTCAGAAAAGCAGGCCCTTCAGCAGGCCCAGCGCCGCGCAGGCGCCAATCAGGTGGATGACGTTGACCTTGTAGCGCAGCAGCGCCACCGCCGCCGCCAGCCCGATCAGCGCGGACGCGGCCTCGAACCGGCCGTTCCAACCCTGCGGCCACAGCACATGCAGCGCAAAGAACAGCGCCAGGCTGAGGATCACGCCGACCACGGCGGCGGTGATGGCGGTGAGCGGCGCGGTGAACTTCAACTCGCCATGCGTGGCCTCGACGGCCGGGCCGCCGATCAGAATGAACAGGAACGACGGCAGGAAGGTGAAGAACGTGACCACCGCGGCGGCCGCGGCGCCGGCCAGAAACAGACTGTCCGGTCCAAAGAGCTGCCGGCCCCAGCCGCCGACAAACCCGACGAAGGCCACCACCATGATCAGCGGACCGGGGGTGGTTTCGCCCAGCGCCAGCCCGTCGATCATCTGCGCTGCCGTGAGCCAGCCGAACTCGGTCACCGCCCCCTGGTAGACGTAGGGCAGCACGGCGTAGGCGCCGCCGAAGGTCAGCAAGGCGGCCTTGCTGAAGAACCAGGCCATCTGCGTCAGCACGCCCTGGCTGCCGCTGGTCAGCACGAGCAGGCCGAACCCGCCCAGCCACAGCGCCGCGCCGACGAGGCCGTAACGCACCAGCCTGGCGCGCGAATAGCGGGCGTGTGCCGGGGTCGGCGTGGCGTCGTCGATCAGTGCCGGCCCGCGGCCCGGCACGGCCGGGCCATGGGTGGCGCTCGTCTGAAACAGGTCGGGCCGCCAGCGCCCGCCGGCCGCGCCGATCAGCCCGGCCGCGAGCACGATCGCCGGGAACGGCAGGCGCATGAAAAAGATCGCCACAAACGCCGCTGCGGCCAACGCCCACAGCGCCGCGTTCTTCAGCACCCGCGAGCCGATGCGCCAAGCCGCGAACAGCACGATCGCGGTGACCGCCGGCTTGATGCCCCACAGCACGCCCGCCACCGCCGGTGTCTGCCCGAAGGCCATGTAGACCCACGCCAGCCCGATCAGGATGAACAGCGATGGCAGCACGAACAACCCGCCCGCCGCCAGGCCCCCTTTGACGCCGTGCATCAACCAGCCGATGTAGGTGGCGAGCTGTTGCGCTTCAGGGCCGGGCAGCACCATGCAGTAGTTCAGCGCGTGCAGGTAGCGCCGCTCCGAGATCCAGCGGCGCCGCTCGACCAGCTCCTGGTGCATCAACGCGATCTGCCCGGCCGGGCCGCCGAAGCTGACGAATCCGAGTTGCAGCCAGAAGCGCAGCGCCTGCGCGAACGTCGGCGCTTCGGGGCGGGCTTGTGCGTCGCTCACCGGGCGCCGTTCGCGCTGGCGGCCAGACCCTCGGCCAGCGCCCCGGCCAGCACCGACGCCAGCGCCGGCGCGTTTTCGGGGTTCAGCATCTCGGCGTGGGCGCAGTCCAGGCTGGCCAGCCGGACCCCGCCACCGACCAGCGGACCCCAGCCCATCTCGGGGTCGCTGTCGATCAGGCCGGG
>JAYSVE010000551.1:0-1601 GCA_043718725.1 Methylibium sp. | reverse complement strand
TCATGGAGTTTTGCCCTGTCAACGGTGGCGGAAATGCAATGGCGGAAGTGCGAAGTCGGTGCGGCGGAATCGAAGGACCCGATCGAACGGCGGGCAAGCCCTTAAGTATGAGGGTCGTTGACTTTGGTTCAAGGCCCATGAAGTGTCAAGGCCCGGACCTGGCGCGGCTTCGGTTAAGCTGGCCGGCCCTGAACTGCCCGCCCCGGCGCGATGTCCGACCCCCACCCCAGTCGCCCTCAGCGCACCGGCGAAAGGCCCGTGCTGCCGCACGCGGAGCGGCGCAGCCTGTTTCAGAAGCTGGTCGAATTCGTGTCGCCCGGGCCAGACTCTCGCGACGAACTGATCGAGACCCTGGCCGACGCGGAAAATCGTGAACTGATTGCGCCCGAGTCGCGCATGATGCTCGAGGGCGTCATTCGCATGGCCGACATGATTGCCGGAGACGTGATGGTGGCCGCGCCCCGCATGGACCAGCTCGACATCGAAGCGGACTACGACGATCTGCTGCACGTGGTGATCGAGACCGGCCACTCGCGCTTTCCGGTGTTCGAAGGCCGGCGCCAGAACGTCATCGGCATCCTGATGGCCAAAGACCTGCTCAAGCTGCAGCGCTCGCCCGACCTGAACTTGCGTACCTTGTTGCGCCCGGCCGTCTTCGTGCCCGAATCCAAGGGCCTGAACGAGTTGCTGCGCGATTTCCGCTCCAACCGCAACCACCTGGCCATCGTGATCGACGAATTCGGCGGCACCGCCGGGCTGATCACGATTGAAGACGTGCTGGAAGAAATCGTCGGTGAAATCGAGGACGAGTTCGACGATGCCGACGGCGAGTCCGGCATCTACACCCTGGCCGACGGTAGCCAGCGGGTCGCCGGCGACGCCGCGATCGAAGCCGTGAACGGGATCTTCAACCTGAGCCTGCCGAGCGCCGAGTTCGACACCATCGGCGGCCTGGTGGCCCATGAACACGGCCATGTCCCGCGCCGCGGCGAGGCCACAACCATCGGCGGCCTGGTGTTCTCCGTCATGCTGACCCGGGGGGGTGCCGTGCGCTGGTTCAAGGTCACCCGCGCCGCGGAGATTGCCCTCGGGTCCGACGGCGCTTGAACGGCACCCGTCGCATGGCCGGCGTCTGCCGATCGCGCGGGGCGTTCGTGGCGGCGCTGACGGGCGCCGCGGTGCTGGGGGGCTTGCACAGCCTGAGCATCGTCCACACCGAAGCCTGGTGGCTTCAGTTGCTGACGCTGGCGGCGTTCATCCGGTGCGCGGCCCTGGCACCGCCCTGGCGCGCCGCGGCGTTGGGCTGGAGTTTTGGCACGGCCTGGCTGGTCGCGAGCATCTGGTGGTTGTTCATCAGCATGCACCGCTACGGCGGCCTGCCGGCCTGGATGGCTGCGCTGGCGGTGTTGCTGCTGAGTGCCTTCATGGCGCTGTTTCTGGCGGCGGCGCTGGGGGGCTTCGCGCGCTGGCGCCGCGGCAGCGTGGTGCCCGACGCCTTGCTGTTTGGCGCCCTGTGGCTGCTGGCCGAGCTGGTGCGCGGGGCGCTCTTCACCGGCTTTCCGTGGGCCGCGAGCGGCTATGCCCATGTCGACGCGCCACTG
>JAYSVE010000056.1:0-5503 GCA_043718725.1 Methylibium sp. | reverse complement strand
CCGCTGTGATGACGTTCGAAGATCAAGCCGTTCGGCGTGACGGTGCCGTGCTGCTGGTGCAGCGGCGTCATGCTCCAGTCTGAAAAGTTCTGCCGGTTCACGAGTACATCGCTGCGGCGCCGCGCGACATGAGCCTCGAACCCGGACGGCATGCCGTACTCGCTCGCCGGAAGGGCCCGCCCCAGACCCAGGTTGGACGGCGGCACAGCGAGCGGTGCGGCAGTGCTGCGGCCGGCCGCCATGCCCGCCGCACCCGCCGCAGCGGCAACAGACCGACCGAGCAATGCCCTTCGCGCCGGGTCGTGGGTAATGGAGCGGGTGGTCTCGAGTTCGTCGCTCGCGGCACGAACAACCTTGGAAGCATCGATATCGTTCATGCTTGTCTTCCTCGTCAAATCGCACAGATCGTTGAGTACGAACCCATCGTGCTCGACGGGTCGGCAAGACTCGCTTGCGGGAACAGGTACAGATCACTCGGTGACGAAGTAGACGATGATCCGATCGGCATGTCAATCTGGCGCAGCCGGGCCCGCGCCGGGTGGGCGACAGGCAAACTCCCTTCATTTGCGAGGGCCGGAACATGACGCTGCGTACGCTCCAGATCGATGACCGGCTGTTCGAGTACGTGCTCGCCCATTCGGTGCGCGAGCACCCGGCGCAGACGGCGCTGCGCGACGCCACCCGCACGCATCCTCACGCCCGCATGCAGATCGCTCCAGACCAAGGCCAGTTCATGGCCTTGCTGATCAGGCTCCTGGGCGCGCGGCGCACGATCGAGATCGGCACCTTCACCGGCTACAACGCATTGACCGTGGCATTGGCCCTGCCCGACGAGGGCCGTGTGCTGGCCTGCGATATCAGCGACGAGACCACGCGCATCGGCCGGCCGTTCTGGAAGCAGGCTGGCGTGACGCACAAGATCGAGCTCGTTCTCGCCCCCGCCCTGGAGACGCGCGGCTCGCGGCCGGCGAGGCCGGGACCTACGAGTTCGCCTTCATCGATGCCGACAAATCGAACTACGACAACTACTGCGAGCGCTGCCTCGCACTGGTTCGCAGCGGCGGATTGATCGCGCTGGACAACATGCTCTGGGGCGGTGCCGTCACCCGCCCGGCGACGGACGCCGACACTGCCGCGCTGCAGGCGCTGAATGCGAAGCTGCAGCGCGATCAGCGCATCGACCACGCCCTGCTGACGGTCGGCGACGGCCTGGCGCTCGCGCGCAAGCGCTGAGCGCGTCGGGCGGACACGGCCGTCGCGCCGGGTGGCGCCGGGCCTGGAGCATCGCGGGAGAGCGCACCGGTGGTTCGGTCCAGACTATCGACCGCTTATCGGCGTGCGGGCCGAGGCGCTGACAGGCAGCACACGACCCATTTCATCCGTTCGGGCGCAACTTGAACCCCGGACAAGCGGACGATCGGCTCGAATTCCGTCCCAACTCAGTGCAAGTAAAAAGGGGGCCATATGCCCATGGGCAAGCGATCTTGCTTCATCCTGATTAGCGACGAACCTCAGCAGGCTCACCTGGTGAGCTACCGAGGGGCGAAGATGGGTTCACCGCCACAGGAGGTGAACCATGACGATGAACCGAGTGCAATTTCAAGCGGGACTTTCGATGGCCGAGTTCATGGACCGCTACGGCAGCGACGACCAGTGCGAAGCGGCTCTGATCGAATCGCGCTGGCCTGCGGGCTTTGCCTGCCCGGCGTGCGGCTGCGGTCACAGCAGCTCGTTTCGGCGCGAGGGGCGCCTGTATTTCCAGTGCACCGCCTGCCGCCACCAGTGCAGCGTCATCAGCGGCACGATCTTCGAGGCCACCAAGCTGGGGCTGTCGCGCTGGTTCTTGGCCATGCACCTGCTGACCCAGTCCAAGAACAATGTGGCCGCGCTCGAACTCATGCGCCACCTGGGTGTTTGCTACAAGACCGCCTGGCTCGTGAAGCACAAGCTCATGGAGGTCATGCGTGTGCGTGAAGACGACCGCCTGCTCGAAGGCCGGGTGGAGATCGACGACGCCTACCTGGGCGGCGAGCGCTCGGGCGGCAAACCTGGGCGGGGCTCGGAGAACAAGGTGCCGTTTGTCGCCGCAGTGCAGACCACGCCCGACGGCCAGCCGCAGTTCGTGTGTCTGCGTCAGCAGCCGTTTACGCAAGAGGAGGTGTCGGTCTTTGCTGCACGATCGATCGCGCCGTCGGCCACTGTGGTCTCCGACGGCCTGTGGTGTTTCGGCGCGGTACAGATCGTCGGCGCCGACCACGAGCGCGTGGTCACCGGCGGTGGCAAGGCCAGCGCCAAGTTGCCGCAGTTCAAGGCGGTCAACACGTACCTGGGCAACCTCAAGCGCTCGCTGAGCGGCACGTATCACGCCTTCGACTTCGCCAAATACGCCCATCGCTATCTCGCCGAGGCCCAATATCGATTCAATCGTCGCTTCAATCTGCGCTCCATTCTGGCTCGCCTGCTGCGCGCCGCTTGCTTATCAACCCCGGCCCCGGCTCACTTCATTCGTGCGGCTGAGGTTGGTCGCTAATCAGGTGCTTCATTGAGGGCAGGCCGATGTAAATTACTAGCTCCAGCGACCGCAGGGGAGGGGAGGATGGAGGGCGTCTTCAGAGGGTGGACCGGCGGAAAGCCTTTTGGCTTCATCTCGCCCGATGATGGTTCAGCGGTAGTGTTTATGCACCAGACCGCTTTGCTAACGCCGCTTCCGCTCCGGGCCGGTTCAAGAGTCAGCTTTGAAGTGGAGGTTGGCGAGAAGGGTCCAGTAGCGCGACAGGTGCGGGCTCTTGCAGCTGCTGCTCGATTGCAGGGCGCTGTGGTGCGTTGGCTTGATGACCGGGGGTTCGGGTTCATCCGGGTTCCCAACGAGTCCCGAGAAGCATTCGTTCATAGCAAGCAGCTTCCCCCTGGCACAAGCTACCTGTCCATCGGAGATGTGGTGGAGTTCACTCCTCTGCCAACGGAGCGCGGCGCCGACGCCATGGACGTCGTTGTGATTGGATGGGAGCCGCCAAACGACACGGTGAGTCGCTTTGTCGATCCGGAACTGCGCCTTGCGAAACTCGCGGACATGGGTGGCGGCAGATGGCTGTTTGACTTGGCAGAGCTTGCGGAGGATGAGCCGTGGGCGTACACGAACACGGTTTCGTCTACACCGCTGCCAATTCTGCGCAGCTATTTCTTCTACACCTTCAGGCGGCTTGAAGAGATGACTGATGGGATTCGACAGTCTGCCCGCGGTGATGCGCTCAGCTTCAATACAGGCCTTGTGACGCAGAATCAAGAGGAAATCTTTGCATTCTTTCGACCAAACAGCGTGAAGGGCCGCCAGCCCTGGAGATTTGAAGGATTTAGAAAGGCCAGCGATCGGCAATTCGTGGACGCTTTCGGGTCGAGCGTCCCGCCCCTTGCTTTTTACTTTGAGGATCCGAGCGTGCTGTTGTACGACCGGCGATGCGAGTTGTTTATTGACATCGACCATGTGCTGCAAAACCTGGAAAGGTTCCCGCTAGAGCTGCGCTCCAACGAGTTCATGGCGCGCCAACTGCTAATGAGCGCAGAGGCAACAACGAAGAAGCGCGTGTATCGAAACTACAAAGCCGCGATTCCTCAGTACTACAGAGACAAGGGCGGACCAGGAAGCATGCAGTTGTTATTGCCCATCTGTCTCCTGAAACCCTCGCAGGCTGACCTCGCGTTGGCCGTGTCGAAGAACGAGTCTGGCAATGCATATCGTGGGTCGACTGTGCTTACCTTGGACATGGCCTACAACAACGCGAGGTTGCTAGCACGCCCCGACACGGAGTGGCTCAAGCCTTGAGTGGCCGGCGAGCGAATGCGATTTGGGTGTTGTGGACAGGCGCGCGGCAGTTTTTCAAGTGAGTCATCACGCGGATACCAGGACGCTGAAGCGGGCGCGCGGGCGGCCGACATGGCGTAGCTGGTCAGCTGTCATACCGTCCGTCAACGCTTCGCCACGTACCTGCTGGAATCGGTCTTGAATTACAAGCGGTGCTACACGCACGTGAAGAGAAGGCCCTGCATTATTGCGACGGGCCGCAGGTAGCTCAGCAGACGAAGAGACTTCTTAGTGTCCCGGGCGTCCATTGAAGGTTGGAGACCGCTTCTGGCCGACTGCCGCCGATGGTGACAGTCAGCTATCACGGGTCCAACGCGCATGCAGCACACTGTCGAACGAACGCGCACAAAAAGCACTTCAAGCTAGAGTTACCGGCGCCCGCCAACCCGCCACGGCCGAGACAACCCATGGGCTATGCATTCCACAGGTACCTCGTCGCCATGGACGATACGATCTACCGCATGGCGAACACCGCGTTCGACCGGATGCTGCGGGACCCGGCACGCTGTCGCTTGCCTGAACTCGCGGGCCAACGAGTCCGCACCGTCGAGGTGGTGGTCGACCTCGTCGGCCGGGAGCCTGCCGCCGTGGTTCGCACATCGTTCGGCGTGCTCGCGATCGACGATGCGGGCTGCGTTGACGCGAGCCGGCTTCGCGCGCAGCAATATGCACGGATTGAAACCGTGCTGGCCCCTGTGTTTGCAGACCCCGACCGTGACGCCAAGGTCATCGAAGCAGGCCGCCAGTTCATCGCGCAAGGCGGCACCTGGACGCCGTCGCCGGCGCTGGCACGTGCCATTGACGATGCCGCACTGGGGCGCCGAAAGTGCCCGCGTTTAAGGTGGCGCTGAATGGGTCTCCGCGAGTCCGCGAGGCGCGCGCCACGGTTTGGAATGGGCCGCAAGGGGCAAGCCGCGCCGCGAAAGAATCTACGGCGTTTCGTCGACCCACGGATTCAACAGCGGGACTCGTGCGAGCTTGTAGTCGCCGGTGTCGCGCGTTACGACCGTCAGCCCGTGGTGCAGGGCGGTCGCCGCGATGATCAGGTCGGGCTGCGAAAAGGTATGCCCGGCCTTGCGCCCGTCCTCGACGAGCAGGCGCCACTTGAACATGACATCCTCGGAAACATCGAGTACGCGCTGGTCGAACAACGGCCGCACTTTGTGCGTCAACCAGTCATTGAGTTCGGCGCGGCGAATCGGATCGGCGACCGTCTCGATGCCGAAGCGGATCTCGGCGAATGTCACCGCACTGACGAACAGATCCTCCAGCGCCTGACCAGCGACAAACGTACGCACCCGTGCATTGGGGCGCGGTCGGCGCAACTCTGAAATCACATGGGTGTCGAGCAGCCAGCCGCTCACAGCTTGACCGTGCGCACGGGCATGGCCGAACGGCGCGGCTCGACTTCGATCTCGCGATGCGGCGATGCCTGCAGGGCGTCGATCAGCAACTGCCCCGTACGCGCACCCTTCAGGCGGTGAAACTCGTCTGCGTCGACCACAACGACGGCGTCGCGGCCATGCAGCGTGACGTGCTGCGGCCCATCACTGTGCGCCCGGCGCACCAACTCGCTGAAACGCGCCTTGGCGTCCTGAAGGCGCCAACGACTGCGTAGAGCCTGCGCAGGCGCGGCCGCTAGGG
>JAYSVE010000550.1:0-3750 GCA_043718725.1 Methylibium sp. | reverse complement strand
TCCACCGGACCTTTTGTGTCCGGGCTCGGCCCCCTTGCGGGGGAGCGGCGCAGCCGCTTCGGGGGTGGGTCTGTCCATTCAGCTCATCCAGTTTCCGCCATCGACATTGAGCGTCTGGGCGGTGATGTAGCGGGCTTCGTCGCTGGCCAGGAACACCGCCGCGCCGGCGATGTCGTCGGGGTGGCCCATGCGGCCCAGCGGCACGGCCAGGCCGACGGCGCGTTTCTTCGCGCCGATCTCCAGCCCTTCGAACCGGGCGAACAGCGCGTCGACCTCGGCCCACATTGGCGTGTCGACCACCCCCGGCGCGATGCCGTTGACGCGCACGCCGTGCTGCGCCATGGCCAGCGCCGCCGACTGCGTGTAGCTGATCACCGCCGCCTTGCTGGCGCAATAGTGCGCCACCAGCGGCTCGCCGCGCCGGCCGGCCTGGGAGGCCATGTTGATCACGCTGCGGCCCTTGCGACCCGCCTGCGCAGCCGAACCCGCGCCGGCCTCCACCATCTGGCACAGCACCGCCTGCATCACGAAGAACATGCCCTTCACATTGACGTCGAAGACGCGCTGGTAGTCGGCCTCGGTGGCCTCCAGCAGCGGCGCCAGCGTGAAGATCGCGGCGTTGTTGAAGAGCACGTCGATGGTGCCGAAGCGCGCACGCGCCGCCGCCACCATGGCGGCGATGCAGTGCGCGCTCGCCACGTTGGCACTCACGTAGTGCAGCGACTCGGCATGCCGGGACTGCAGCGCGCGGAAGGCCTCGGACGGCGGCTCGGCCAGGTCGACCACGGTGCAGCGCGCGCCTTCGCGCAGGTAGGCCGCCGTCACGGCCAGACCGATGCCGCCGCCGGCACCGGTCAGCAAGGCGTGTTTGCCGGCCAGGCGTTGCAACTCAGGCATGCGAGTCTCCGATGAAGTTGAGCACGCGGGCATGCGCCACCCGCAGTGCCGACAGAAGCTCGGGGTTGCCGGCCAGCGGCCCCCACAGCAAGGGGTCGTGCGCAAACGCGGCCAGCGGGTCGGGGGCCGCAAAGAAGGCATGCGCGACCGCCGGGTCCATCACGCCGTCCTGGTATTCATACGCCAGTTCGCCGCGGTGCCAGCGGCCCAGGAAGGCGAAGAACAGCGCCGGCAGCATGGCCGTGCTCCGCATCGGTGCGCCGCGCGCCAGACATTCGCGCAAGGTCGGCACGATGAAGCCGGGGATTTTGCTGAAGCCGTCCATCGCGACGCGCTGGTTGGTGTCACGCAGGTGCGGGTTGCCGAAGCGGTCGAGCACCACGTCGCGGTAGGCGGGCAGGTCGATCGGGCAAGGGTGCTCGGGCGTGTCCAGGCAGGCCATCACGTCGTCGGTCACGTAGTCGAACGCCAGTTGCCGGATCTCGGGCACCCGCACGCCCTCGTGGATGTAGCTCAGCCCGCGCAGGGTTCCGGCCCAGGCGATGCAACTGTGGGTGGCATTGAGCAGGCGGATCTTGGCCTCCTCGAACGCATGGACCGAGTCGACCATTTGCGCGCCCACCGTCTCCCAGGCCGGGCGGCCGGCGATGAAGTTGTCCTGGATCACCCACTGGATAAAGCGCTCGGCCATCACCGGCGCGCGGTCGGCCCAGCCGGTGGCGGCGAGCACGCGATCGGCCACATCGGGCGACGGCCTCGGGGTGATGCGGTCGACCATGTTGTTCGGGCAACTCGTGTGGGCCAGCACCCAGTCGCGCAAGGTGGTCTCGCCGCGGCGCGCCAGAAAGTCCAGCAGCCCGGCGCGAAAGCGTTCACCGTTGCTGCGCAGGTTGTCGCAGTTCAGCAGCGTCACCGGCGCAGCGCCGCGCCGCACGCGCTCGCGCAGGATGGCGCTGACCGCGCCGTAGATCGTGCCGCAGGCATGGCCTTCGAGGTCGGCGCGCAGGTCGGCGTAACTCAGGTCGAGCCGGTTCTTGGCGTCGAGGTAATAGCCTGCCTCGGTGACCGTGAACGAGATGATGCGCGTGGCGGCTTGCGCACCGACGTCGATCAACCCGGCCAGGCCGGGCTCGAACGGCACGACGCGTTTGATGCTGCGGATGCGTTCGTAGACGCGCTCGCCGGCGGGCGACACCGTCTCCAGCGTGTACTCGCCCTGCTGGGCGATCAGCGCGGCGATGGTGTCGGCCATGTCGGGCCGGATGTTGCCGCCGACCAGGGACCAGCTTGTGTCGCCGCGCGCCGCGAGCCGGTGCAGGTAGACCGCCTGGTGGGCGCGATGGAACGAGCCGAGCCCGAGGTGCAGGATGGTGTTGGCGCCGGCCGGCGCGCTTGGGGAAGGGTTCACGTCGGCCTCACGGGGGGGCGCGCCACGGTGTGGCCCTGCCGGTCGAAAAGATGGAAGGAAGCGGGTGCGATGTCGATGCCGACCAGGTCGCCGGCGCGCAGCGAGGTGCGCGAGTTCTGCCGGGCGACGATCGTCACCCCACCGCTGGCGCTGGCGCCCCTGTCCACAGCGGCATCCACAGCGTTGCCCACAGGCTTGCCCACAGCCTTGTGCACAGACACCTCGATGTTGGTGGTGGCGTAGATCAGGGTGTCGGCGCCCAGCGATTCGACCACCTCGACGCGGGCCGCGAGCCGGCCGCCGCCGGCCGGGCGCAGCAGCACATGTTCGGGGCGCACGCCGATGAAGCCGTCGGGAGCGCCGCCGCGGCCGGCCTCGGCGCCGACGATGCCGCCCAACGCCGGCAGCGCGGCCGTGTCGATGACGTTCATCTGCGGCGTGCCGATGAACTGCGCGACAAAGCGGTTCTGCGGGCTGTCGTACAGCGCCAGCGGCGAGCCGACCTGCTCGATCGCGCCGTCGCGCAACACCACCACGCGGTCGGCCATGGTCATCGCCTCGACCTGGTCGTGGGTCACGTAGATCGTCGTGGCACCCAGCTCGCGGTGCAGCTTGACGATCTCCAGCCGGGTCTGCGCGCGCAGCGACGCGTCCAGGTTGGACAAGGGCTCGTCGAACAGGAACACCTTGGGCTCGCGCACGATCGCGCGGCCGATCGCGACGCGCTGGCGCTGCCCGCCCGACAGCTCGCGCGGCGTGCGGGCCAGGTAGTCGACCAGGTTCAGAATCTCCGCGGCGCGCTGCACCTTGTCCTTGATCACCGCCTTGTCGACATTGGCCAGCCGCAGCGCGAACGACATGTTGTCGGCCACCGACATGTGCGGGTACAGCGCATACGACTGGAACACCATCGCCAGGTCGCGCTTGGAAGACGCCAGCCGGGTGATGTCGCGGCCATCGAGGATCAGCGTGCCGCCGTCGATCGGCTCGAGCCCGGCGATCAGCCGAAGCAAGGTCGACTTGCCGCAGCCCGAGGGCCCGACGAAGACCACGAACTCGCCTTTTTCGATGACCAGGTCGATGCCCTTGATGGCATGCACCGCGCCGAAATGTTTCTCGATGCCTTTGAGTTGCAGGAAGGCCATGTCAGTCTCCGTCTCGATTCATCATGTTCACTTGACGGCGCCGAACGTGAGGCCTTGCACCAGTTGCTTCTGGCTGAACCAGCCGAACACCACGATGGGCGCGATGGCCATCAGCGAGGCCGCCGACAACTTGGCCCAGAACAAGCCCTCGGGGCTGGAGTACGACGCGATCAGCGTGGCCAGGGTGCCGGCCTTGGCCGAGCTGAGGTTGAGCGACCAGAAGGCCTCGTTCCAGCTCAGCACCAGGCACAGCAGGCCGGTGGAGGCCAGCGTGCCCATCGCCAGCGGGCGGATCACATG
>JAYSVE010000549.1:0-3750 GCA_043718725.1 Methylibium sp. | reverse complement strand
GCAGCGGCCTGCGCATCGCCGGCGGCGCGCTCGATGTGGCCGCGCTGACCACCTATGCCGCGCGGCTGGGCCAGATCGACAGCCTCAAGGGCCGGCCGCTGCAGACCCTGACGCTGGAGCCCCAGCGGCCCGTGGCCGGCACCGAGGCCGAGGGTGCCGCGCCCGCCACGCTGCCACCGCACCACTTCTTCGTGTTGGCCAGTGGCGACGCGCAGGGCTTGACCCGGGACGCCCGATGACGCTGCCTGTCAGCCTGGCCGCGCCGGCACGGCTGGCCCGGCGCGCCCACGACGCCCTGCAAGCCATGCGCCAGCGCGATCGACTGGCCATCACGGCGGCGCTGCTGACGCTGCTGGCAGGCATCGAGCCGCTGCTGGTGCTGCCGCTGCGCGACCAGCGCATCGCCCTTGAAACCCTGCAGCGCAGCAGCGCGAGCGACGAGGAGAGCGCGCGCGCCGCCCGGCAGGCCGAACACGAGGCCCAGGACGCCCAACTGCGGGCGCGCCAGGCCAGGGTCAGCCAGGCGCTGGCCGCGTTCGGCGCCTCGGGTCCGCGCGACGAGTCATTGCGCTTCCTGCTTTCGCGCACCTTGCAAGGCTTGCCGGTGGCGGTGCTGGCGCTGCGGGCGCTGGACGTCGAAGAGATGGAGGTCGCCCCGGCGCCGGAGCCGGCGCCCGCCGCCGTGGCTGTCGCCACTGGCGCCGAGCCCGACCCGGCGGCCACCGCCACCGGCCGCACCACCTTGTTTCGCCACCGCTACGAATTGCGCGTCGCCGGCGCCCTGCCGACGCTGCTGGCGGCGCTGGAGGCGCTGGAACGCGACACCCGCCCGTTGCGCATCGAACGCGTGCGGGTCCAGGCCGCGGCCGACGGCGCCCTCGAAGCCACGGTGGTGCTGATGACCTTGGGCCCGGAGCGCACATGGCTGTCACTTTGACCGGCGGACGGCGTGGCCTTTGTGGCCTGGCTACTGCGCTGGCGCTGTGCGCGCCGCTGCTGGGCCCATCCGCGGTGCTGGCGCTGGGTGCGGCGGCGCCGTTTGCGCCACCGGCGCGAATCGTCGTCAAGCCCGCGCCCCCGGCCCCGGCCCTGGCGCCGGCTGCGGCTGCGGCTGCGGCTGCGACCGCGGCAACGCTGCCCCAAGCCGCCGCGGCCAGCGAACCCGAGGCCACGCCGGTCGCGGCGGTTGCCGGCTCCGGCCTGAGCGGCATCCATCTCGGCACACCGCCGCGCGCGCTGATCGATGGCGAATGGGTGGCGCTCGGCGAGCGCGTGCGCGGCGCCAGGCTGGACGCGGTGCGTGCCGCAGAAGTCCATTTGCGCCATCCCGACGGCCGCATCGAACGCCTGCCGCTGACCCCGCAGGTCCAGTTGCTGTTCAGCCCCCGCCCACCGCCCTCGCCCCCTGTTTCACGTTGGCCCTCGGCGCTCCCGGCGCGCCCCCAGCCGGAGTCCCCATGAACCGCATCGCCGCCGCCCGTTTTCTGATCCTGCCCCTGCTCGGTGTCGGCCTGGCCGCCTGCCAGGTGGGCCCGCCGCCGCGCAGCACCGCCAGCGCCATCGACGCCGAACTGGCCCAGGCGCGCACGCCCAAGCCCGCGCCCAAGGTGCCCGACAAGGTGCTGCGGGCCTTGCTGCCGCCGATCAACGCCCCGGCCGCCGCGCCCGCCGCGCTGCCCGAGCCGCGCTTCGATTTGTCGGTCTCCGGCGCCTCGGCGGCCCAGGTGTTCCAGGCGATTGCCTCGGGCTCGCGCTACAGCATCCTGTTGCCGCCCGGCCTGCCGACCACCAGCATTGCCGTCAGCCTGAAGGACGTGACCGCGCGCGAGGCGCTCGACACGCTGCGCGAGTTGTACGGCTTTGAGTACCGCATCGAAGGCAACCGCGTGTTCGTCCAGTCGGCGGCGTTGCAGACGCGGGTGTTCCACGTCAGCTACCCGGCGGCGCGGCGCACCGGGCGCAGCGACACGCGGGTCACGTCGGGCTCGATCACCAATGGCGCGGGCGCTGCCGGCGGCGGCGCGGCCGGGGGCATGCAGGCCATGGAGGGCAGCCAGGTCACGACCACCAGCGACGCCGATTTCTGGAAGGAACTGGAGACCTCGCTGAAGGCCGTGGTCGGCACCGAAGGCGGCCGCCAGGTGGTGATGTCGCAGCAGTCCGGCGTGGTCGTCGTACGCGGCCTGCCACGCGACTTGCGCGAGGTCGAGGCCTTCTTGCGCGCCACCCGCCTGTCGATCGACCGCCAGGTGATGCTGGAGGCCAAGATCGTCGAGGTCTCGCTCAAGGACGGCTTCGAGTCCGGCATCAACTGGGCCGGCCTGCGCGGCGGCAACCACCGCTTTTCGGTCGGCGGCGACGCCAGCCGCGTCAACATTCCCGGCAGCCTGGGCAGCGCCGCCGGCATCCCGAACGGCTCGCTGGTGACCACGGTCGATGCGTCGACCACGCCGGCCTCGGTGACCTCGACGGTGCTGAGCCAGTTGCTGGCCAGCCCGGCGCTGAGCAGCGGCGCGGGGGTGCTGGGCCTGGCGGTGACGACCGGCAGCTTCGCCGGCCTGCTGTCGTTCCTGGAGACCCAGGGCAGCGTGCACGTGCTGTCGTCGCCGCGGGTGGCGGCCATCAACAACCAGAAGGCGGTGCTGCGGGTGGGCACCGACGACTTCTTCATCACCAACATCTCGACCACCACCGCCTCGAGCGCCTCCGGCAACGTGACGACGCCGTCGATCACGCTGCAACCGTTTTTCTCCGGCATCTCGCTCGACGTGACGCCGCAGATCGACGAGGACGGCATGGTCACGCTGCACATCCGCCCGTCGGTCAGCCAGGTGAGCGAGCGCACCCGCGTCGTCAACCTGGGCACGCTGGGCAGCTTTACCTTGCCGCTGGCGTCGAGCAACGTCAACGAGACCGACACCATTGTGCGGGTCCAGGACGGCACCATCGTCGCCATCGGCGGGCTGATGCAGCAGACCCAGAGCGACGACGACGCGCGCGTGCCCGGCGCCGGCGACATCCCGGTGGCCGGCAACCTGTTCAAGCGCGTCAACCGCAGCCTGCAAAAGCGCGAGGTGGTGTTCCTGGTCAAACCGACGGTGATCCGCGGCGACTCGCAATGGGCCGCCGACCTGGCCAGCACCAGCGAGCGCCTTCGCGCGCTCCAGCCGGAGGCGCAGGGACTCAGGCGCGACGCGCCCGCCGCCCGCCCCGGCATCGAGATCAAGGAGTAGCCCGCATGTACCTCGCTCATTTCGGTTTGCGTGAATTTCCGTTCAGCCTGACGCCCGACATCGGCTTCGCCTACCAGGCCAAGGCCTGGCAGGACGGGCTCAACACGCTGCTGCTGGCGCTGCAAGGCGGCGAAGGCTTCATCAAGGTCACCGGCCAGGTCGGCACCGGCAAGACCTTGCTGTGCCGCACCCTGCTGGACCGCCTGGGCCGGCCGGACAGCGGCGTGGTCACGGCCTACATCCCCAACCCGCTGCTGCACCCGCACCAGATGCTGCGCCACCTGGCGACCGAGCTGGGCGTGCGCGCGCGCCCGTTGCGCGAGGAGCCCGACCTGTACCAGGCGGTCGCGCGCAAGTTGCTGGCGCTGGCCGGCCAGCAAAAGCGCGTGGTGCTGTGCATCGACGAGGCCCAGGCGCTGCCGCTGGAGACTCTGGAATCGCTGCGCCTGCTGTCGAACCTGGAAACCGGCAAGGACAAGCTGATCCAGATCGTGCTGTTCGGCCAACCCGAACTCGA
>JAYSVE010000548.1:0-1602 GCA_043718725.1 Methylibium sp. | reverse complement strand
AAAGCTGCTCGTCGAGCAGACCAAGTCACGCTCGCGCCACAGCAACGACAACGCCCTGGCCGAAAGCAAGAATGCCAGCGTGGTACGCAAGCACATGGGCTACAGCCACATTCCGCAGAAGTACGCCCAGCCCATCAATGCGTTTTATCAAAAGGTGTTCAACCCCTGGCTGAATTTGCACCGCCCCTGCCTGTTCGCCAGTGAAGTCGTCAGCCCCAAGGGCAAGCTCATCAAGCGCTATCGCCACGAGGATGTGAAGACGCCGCTGGCGTGCTTGCGCCATCTCTGCGACAAGGGCCTGGCCCGCTTGAAGGCGGGCGTAACGCTGCTGGCGTTGCAGGCGCTGGCCGACGCACAAACCGATCTGGCTGCGGCGCAGGAAATGCAGCGCGCCAAGGCGAAGCTGTTCGAGCTGTTCAACAAGCCTCGACCTCGATCAGCGATGCGAGCCTGAGGCCCATTGAGAACCCGCCCAAACAGCACTTGCGGCGCGCCCCAGTCAAAGCGCCGAGCTCAGCACGGCGGACGAGATCCCGCATGAGTACATGTGCGTGATCGGGGGCGCCTCCGGCGGGCCTGGCAGGGGCCCGATCAAGGAACAGCAAACAAACCCGGCGGGTCAATAGACTCTCGCCTTTGGCCAGATCAGCTCGACCACCGAACAGTCTCACGTCACACCCGCTTCAGGCTCATACCTGGATTGGAAAATACTCCATGCGCAGGCGCGCCAAGTCACCGACGGGCTCAGCCCGATCCCGGCCCAGCGCCGCGCAAAGCAGGCCCACGACACCGGACTTCGATGGTTCCAGTTGCGTGTCGCGTTCGTCGAACCGGCTGGTGGTCCCCCACGACTGCATGGGGCCGGCCAGGCGCATCAGCAGCGTCGGCACGGTCAGGCTACCGATGTGATGCCGAGGTGGGCAGCGATCTGGCGTCTGACCCAACCGGAGAGGTCGACAAGGCTGGTCTGGGCCTCACCTAGGTCTGTGGGCCAAGCACCTGTCATGTCCATGAAAGCCCAGGCGTCGCGCTTATCGCCATAGAAACCGGCCAGCAGCTTTTCGTGGGCAGCCAATGCCTCGACCGACTGCGCGGTCAACGACTTGTACCGATCGGGCCAGACGGGTTTCTCGAACGCATTTGCAAGGTTGAAGGGGCTCGCATGCCGGATCACCACACCGATGAAGCTTGGCTTGTTGTGCGCGGCGAAGGTGTTTTGCTTGCCCGTCGGGATGGCCAGCGCAAGCGCGTCCGTGAATGCCGAGGTGGCCGTGAGCGCCAAGCCGCGATCGTCATCGCCCCGAAGGTTTTCCAGCAGTTTGTCGGGATCGAGCACGGCTTAGCGGTAGAAAGTGGCGGAGTTGAATTCGACCTGGCCGATCATGGGCGCACCGGTCTCGTCGGGCGTGCCGAGGTCGTCGACGGCAGTGAAATAGTCGAACTCTCGTTCAACGCGATGCGTGCTCAGAGCATGTGCCACCTGACACGCCGCGTGCTGGTTGGCTTCCGGCAAATCCGCGAGCATGCGACCGAAGAGCGCAATGTCAACCGCCCGCAGCCTTGAAAACGCTTCCTTTACTTCCTGCCGCATAGCGTCGGGTA
>JAYSVE010000547.1:0-1603 GCA_043718725.1 Methylibium sp. | reverse complement strand
GTGTTCCCGCTGGACGGCTTCGTTGCGCGCCCGGTGGCGTACATGCAGGTCGGCGACACGCCCGAGGGCTACCGCTCCGAGCTGCAGCGCGGCGTGATTCGCCAGATGGGGCTGGACGGCGTTGCCCAGCCCGAACAGTGCGATCCGCTGGAGCGCTTTGCGTTCTACGAACGGACCCGGCGCGCCTACGCCATTGTCCAGACCGGCGAAATGCAGCCCTGGGCCAACTTCATCTTCAAGAAGGGCGTGATCGCCGACGAGTTGCGGCCATGAGCCCGCCGGGCCGCCCCAAGGCGAATGCCGCAGTGCGCAGCACGGAGGTTGCCTGATGACCACCGGGCCACTTGAAGCGCACGCCAGGCCGGCGCGGTGAGCCCGACCCGTCTGGCGGCATCTGCAGATTCGCGGCTGCGCCCGCGCGGCTCCAACCATGTCGGCATGGGGCAATTCAATGAGCGCGTGGTGTTGCAGGCGGTGCGCCTGCATGGCAGCCTGGCCAAGGCCGACATTGCCCGCCTGACCCACCTGACGGCACAGACCGTGCAGATCATCATCGCCAGGCTCGAAGCCGACGGCCTGGTGCGCAAGCTCGCGCCGGTGCGCGGCAAGGTGGGCCAGCCCTCGGTGCCGATGGCGTTGAACCCGGATGGCGGGTTCTCCGTCGGCATCAAGATCGGGCGGCGCAGCATGGACATGCTGCTGGTCGACTTTTGCGGCCAGGTCCGCGAGCGGGTTTCGCTGGGCTATATGTTCCCCGACCCCGACACGCTGTTCGCCGAGATCGACAAGCGCCTGCAGGCCCTTTTCAAGACCTTGCCACCCAAGCAGCGGGCGCGGCTGCACGGTGTGGGCATCGCCGCCCCTCTGTCCCTGGGCGGCTGGCAGACCCTGCTGGGGATCGCGCCCGAGCAGGCGGCCAAATGGGCCGACATCGACATCCGCGAGCGCGTGCGGGCGATGACCGAGCTGCCCGTCGAGTTTGTCAAGGACACCGCCGCCGCCTGCGTGGCGGAGCTGGTGGCGGGGCGCGGCCGCAGCATCAAGAGTTTTTTGTACATCTTTGTCGACACCTTCATCGGCGGCGGCCTGGTGCTCGACAGCCAGCTTCGCAGCGGCCTGCACGGCAACGCCGGCGCGGTGGGGTCGATGCCGCTCGGCTTGAGCCGCCCGGACGGCGCGGCCAGGCCCGAGCAACTGCTGAGCCTGGCGTCGTTGTTCAACCTGGAAGCGCGCTTTCGCCAGCAGGGCCTGGACGAAAGCGCCGCCACCGACGACCGCGCCTTGACGGCGCCGTGGCGCGCCCACACGCTGGGATGGCTGCAACAGGCCGGGCCCGCCGTCGCACTGGCCGTCAGCAACGCCACCTGCCTGCTCGACCTCGACGGCGTGATCGTCGACGGCTCGTTCAGCCCGGCCTTGCTGGCCGCGCTGCTGGCCGAGGTGGAGCGTGCCCTCGACGCGCACAGTTGGGAGGGAGTCGCGCGGCCGGCCGTGCTGGCCGGCACTGTCGGGCCGGACGCGCGCGCCCTTGGCGGCGCGTTGCTGCCGCTGTATGCCAACTTCGCGCCCGACCGCGACTTGTTCTTGAAGCTGGCCCACTGAA
>JAYSVE010000546.1:0-3754 GCA_043718725.1 Methylibium sp. | reverse complement strand
TACCAGGCTGCGCATCGACTGCCTTGCGCATCACGGTCTTGGGGTCAAGCCCGCAGTTGGCCGCGATGTGGTACGAGGGTTGGTGCAGCGCGCGTTGCAGCAGCATGACGCCCTGCTGCACATGGCCTTCGGTGCGCCCGATCAACGCGTCAAGCTCGCTGGCCACACGCAGCAGCGACAGGCCACCACCCGGCACTACACCTTCGGCGATGGCGGCGCGCGCCGCGTTGATGGCGTCCTCGATCAGGTGATACCTGCGTTTTTGCTCCACCGGCGTGGCGCCGCCGGCGAGCAGGATGGCGGTGCCGCCGGAAAGCTTGGCCAGCCGCTCCCTGATCTTGTCGCGTTCGATGTTCTCGGGCGCCAGCTCGTATTGGCGCATCACCTGCTGGCGCCGCGCGGCGACCATCGCCGCGTCGCCGTTGCCGGCCGTCACGAGCGTCTGGTTTGACGAAATGCGCACCTGGCGCGCGCTGCCCAGATCGCGCATTTGCACCGCACCAATGCTGCCGCCCAAATCGCGCGCGATCACCCGCCCACCGGTGAGGATGGCCAGGTCTTCGAGCGCTGCTTTGCGCCAGTGCCCGTACTCCGGCGGATGGATGGCGGCCACGGGCGCGCCACCCTTGTCGCGCCAGCCCAGCAGGCTGACGACGCAGGCCGGCGCTACTTCTTCGGCGATAACGAGCAACGGCCGCTTCGATTCGGCCACCAGCGCAACGATGGCGGCCACCTCGTCAGGCGTCATCAGGCGCATGTCGGTGAGCAGAATGTACGGGTTGTCCAGCACCACCTGCATCTTTTCAACATCGGTGATCATGTGGTGCGACAGATAGCCGCGGTCAAACGCCATGCCGTCGACGACGTCGAGCAGGGTTTCGACGGTGCTGCCGTAGTCCACCTCGACGATGCCGTCAGCGCCGACACGTTCCAGTGCTTCGGCAACGAGCAACCCGCTCGGGTCGTCGTTGGCGGCCACCATCGCCACCGCGCGCAATTCGTCGCCACCACTCAATGGTTTGGCGTTGCGCTTGAGCGCCGCAATCACCTCGGCCACGGCGAGCTCCAGCCCCTCAACCAGCTCGACGGGGTTGGCGCCTTTGGCCAGGCAGGCCAGGCCATCTTGCACCAGTGCGTCAGCCAGCACGGTGGCGGTGGTGGTGCCGTCGCCAGCGACCTGGTTGGTCTGCTTGGAGACCTCGCGCAGCACCTGCGCGCCCATGTTTTCGAATGGATCCTCAAGCTCAATTTCAGCGGCGATGCTGGCCCCGTCGCGCGAGATGATGGGGGTGCCGATCGGGCGGTCGATGATGGCGTTCATTCCGCGCGGGCCGAGCGTGCCGCGCACCGCGCGCGCCAGCTTGGCAACGCCACGGCCCAGCGCCTGGCGCGCTTCGTCGACATGCAACATGATGTTGGGCACGGTCTTCGTCTCCTGGTGGTGTTAGCGGGATGAATGCGATTCGCGTGCCACTGCTCGCTTATCCCTAGTGGCCTTCGCTTCTGCCGGGCGACCGAGCCCGCCGTCCCGGTGTGTCAGGCGGTAGTGTCTCAGTCTGGGACGTGTCTGAGAATCGGCCGCCCGATCACGATGCGGGGGCTTTCATGGGGTCGCCCGCGTGCCGCAAGCGGATCGACAGCCCGGTAGTGGATTGCCGGCGCCGGCAACTGCCGGGCAGGCCGCACAACATCTCGACAACGCAGTAACGCAGTAGCGAAGGAGCGCGACATCGATCGGTATCGATGCCGCGCCCACCAGGCCCACCGACGGGCCACTCAGGACCTTACTTCTTCGTCAACTTGCCGGCCACCTGCTCTGACGCCCAGCCGAAGGCGGCGCCAATGATGATCGAGGCAATCGTCGGCACGATGGCGTCCATGGGTGTCAGGCCCTTCAACAGGATCAGCCCGGCGATCGACGCAAATCCGTACACCGAGGCCGGAATCGTCGCCAGCAAGCCAACGTGGGCCGCCAGCACGATGGCCGCAGCACCGATGCCCACCGCAACCGGCGCCGCCAGGCTGCCGAGGGCGCCCAGCTGCCCGATCAGCAGCACCGACAGCATCCCCACCACAGCACCGAAGATCATGCAAATCACTGTTTTCTGCACGCCCTCGGTTTTGCCGCCACAGTGATAGAAACAGGCCCAGGCGATGAAGATCTGCCAAATTTGAACGTTAAACGCTGCCAGTGGGCCGAACGCCAGCCAGGTTGCGACAACGGCGAGCAAGCCGATCGAAAGGGCGAGCGCAAGCAGTAGGGTCATTTTTGTCTCCTAGTTTGTCGTTGGTTTAAATACCGCCGCGGGGTCGACAAACCCGGGCGGTTGGGGACTACGTTATTGCACTGGGTAGGGCTGCGGAAGCCGCTGCGCGCGCCGGCTGGCGCTGTACAAAGTGAATCGGCTGCACACCGTCCGCGAGGTTTCTCACCGCCAGCAGGCCACGGCACAACGTGCTATTGAACTCGGCATTCACGCCGACCCGACGCAGGCCACGCAAGTGGTCGCGCAGCGTCGCAGCTGCAATCGGTTGGCCTTCGGTATCAACAAAGACGGCATCCGTGCCGCTGACCAGATCGCGCCGTGCCAGGTAACGCTCGACCAGGGTCTCGCCTTCGGCATCGACTGGCAGGTTTTGCAACGCTGCGGCATCCATTGCCATCAGCGCTGCGGGCGCATGGCCGGCGTCGAGAAGGTGTTGCAACAGTGCCTCTTGCCGACGCTGGAAGGCCTTCAGCAAAAAGGTCCTGCGCAAAGCCTCAAGACCCCCTTCGGCGGCGCTGCCGAAGGCTGCCTGAAAGCCGTTGCCGTCGGTCACGCCCTGGTTGATCTCATCGGCGTACATATGGTCGTGCAAATGCACCCGAACCTGCGTCACCCAGGGCAGCGTTTGCACCGCGAGGCGCATGTCGTCTGCCATCAGGAACGCGAAGTTGGCGGCGCACCAGTAAGTCGGCAATCGAAAGCCGATGCGCACTTCGCCTTCATCGGGAAACTCAATGTCGGTGACGAAACCAAGTTCAGTCACCGACTCGTCGAGCTCCGGGTCCATGACCGTCGCCAGGCAGGCTTGCACCTGCGCAGCGTGGTCCGGTTTAACGCGATCGGCAGCCATGCGCTCAGGTGGTCTCGTGAACCTGCTGCATGGTGGTCACGTTCTTCTCTGCGGTCTTGTCTTTGAGCGCCGCCACCTTGGCCCGCTCAGGAGCAAGCAACTTCTTTTGCGCCTCAATATCGATGCCGTAAAGCTTCGCTGCGTTCAAACCAAGGATCTTCGTCTTGGCTTCCAGGTCGAGCTTGGCGCCTGTTTCTTTCGTAATGTCTTCAGGCAGCTCGAATGCCATGAAGTCATTGACGATCCAGTCCGGCGTCCAGATACCGTAGTCGCTGCCATACAGCAGCTTGTCCGGGCCCAGAAACATCAGCAACTGAGAGATTGCGTGCGCAAAGAACTTCGGCTGGTTGTGAATAAACGGTATGACCACCGCCAGTCCGCCATAAACGTTGGTCTCCTGGGTCGCAATCCAGGTGAAGTCGTCCAGCCGCGGCAGGCCGCAGTGTTCGACGATGAAGTTCAGGCCCTGGAAGTTGGTCGCTGCGATGTCGATGTCGGCCACATCAAAGGCGTCGCGGTCCAGCGGAAGAATCGTCGGGCCCTTGTGCACATGGATGTTCTTGACGCCCAGCTTCTCGGCCAGCGCCAGGTACTTCTCGGCCCACGGATCTGACAACTTGTAGCCGCGACTCGCGCC
>JAYSVE010000545.1:0-1604 GCA_043718725.1 Methylibium sp. | reverse complement strand
GGACCTCGCCGTCGTCGTCGCTGTCCAGGTGCTTTATGCGGTGGCCAGCCTGGTCATCATCTCGGCCGGGCTGGCGGTCATCTTCGGGATGATGAAGGTCATCAACCTCGCCCACGGTGAGTTCATGATGCTGGGCGCCTACGCCACCATCGGCGCGAACAAGCTGGGCGTGAACCTGTGGGTGGCGATGTTCCTGGTCGCGCCGATCGCGGTCGGCCTGGTCGGCGTGGTGCTCGAGCGGCTGATCATCCGGCGCCTGTACGGCCGCATGGTCGACACCATGCTCGCCACCTGGGGCTTGTCGCTGCTGCTGGTGGGCATCGTCACGTCGATCGCCGGCAACACCACGGCGGGCGTGTCGGCCCCGCTGGGCAGCTTTTCGATCGGCGCCTATTCGGTCAGCGGTTACACGTTGGTGATCGTCGCGGTGGCGGTGCTGCTGGCGCTGGCGATCCGCTGGGTGCTGCTGCGCACGTCGTGGGGACTGATCGCGCGTGGCACCATGCAGAACCCCGAGATGGCCAATGCGCTGGGCATCAGCCCGAGCCTGGTGTATTCGGTGACCTTCGCGGTCGGTGCGGCGCTGTCGGGGTTGGCCGGCGGGCTGCTGGCGCCGCTCACCGGCGTGGTGCCGACAATCGGTGCGGCGTTCGTCGCCAAGGCCTTCATCACCGTGATCGGCGGCGGCCCGGCGATCCTGGCCGGCCTGGTCGGCGCGTCGTCGCTGTTCGGCGCCATCAACCAGCTTGCCACCTTCGTCACCACGCCGGTGCTGGGTGAAGTGGCGCTGCTGGTGGCCGCCATCGTGATGCTCAGGCTGCTGCCGCAAGGCATCACCGGGCGCTTCTTCAAGGGCTCGCTGTGAGCCGCTTCGCCACTTCGTGGAAGAGCGCGGCGCTGAGCCTCTTGATCGGCGTCGCGCTGCTGCTGGGCCTGCCCGGCGTGATGGACGACTACACGCTGATCCAGGTGACGATCTATGCGGTGATGGCCATCCTGGGCGTCAGCCTGGGCTTCATCTGGGGCTTCGGCGGCATCCTGTGTTTCGGCCAGGCCGCGTTCTTCGGGCTGGGGTCCTACACCTACGCGATCGCGGTCATCAACCTGGGTGAAAGCAGCTTGCCCTTCGTGCTCGCCATCGTGCTTCCGGCGCTGTTCGCGGCGGTCCTGGGCTACGTGATCTTCTATGGGCGGCTGTCCGACGTTTACATGGGTGTGATCACGCTCACCGTCACCTTGATCCTGTTCAATCTGATCAACTCGACCGCCGGCCCCGAATGGAGAATCGGCACCGCCGCGCTGGGAGGCTTCAACGGCATCCCGGGGATTCCGACCCTCAACGTGCCCGGCCAGCCCGACAACGTGCTGAGCCCCAAGGACTTGTTCTACCTCACCTTCATCTGCCTGCTGCTGGTCTACCTGGGCTTGCGCCTGCTGATCGGCTCCAGGATCGGCCGGGTCATCATGGCCGTCAAAGACAACGAGCAGCGCGCGCTGCTGCTGGGCTACGACGCGCGAGCCTACAAGCTGTTCAGCTTCACGCTGGGCGGCGCCATCGCCGGGCTGGCCGGTTGCCTGTTCGCCAATTGGGGCGCGTTCACCAG
>JAYSVE010000544.1:0-3762 GCA_043718725.1 Methylibium sp. | reverse complement strand
CGTGATGGTGCTGTGCTACAGCCGGCGCATGTATTTGGAGTTCACCGTCTCGCAGGAGATGGAGTTCTTCCTGGCCTGCCACGAGAACGCCTTCGCCGTCTTTGGCTCGGTGCCTGCGCGCTTGATGATCGACAACTTGAAGTCTGCCGTGCTCAAGCGCCTGGTCGGCATGGCGCCGGTGTTCAACCCCAAGTACCTGGACTTCTCGCGCCATTGGGGTTTCGAGATCAGCCCCTGCAACGTGGCCTCAGGGTGGGAGAAGGGGCGCGTGGAGAACGGCGTGGGCTATGTCAAGAAGAACTTCCTGGCCGGCCAGGAGTTCATCGACTTCAGCGCGGTGCAGCCCGCAGCCCAACTGTGGGTGGACACCGTGGCCGACGTGCGCGTGCACGGCGCCACGCAACGCCGGCCCGTGGACATGTTCGAGGAAGAACGCGCCCACCTCAAACGAATTAACCCCGTCGGGTTCGACCTCGCGCGTGTGCGCACGGTCGACGTCAACAAGCAGTTCCGCGTCGCGTTGGACTCCAACACCTACTCTGTTCCCGCACGCCACGTGGGCCAGCGCCTGACCCTGAAGGCCTGGGCCGACCGCTTGTGCCTCTATGCCCACGACCAGCTCGTCGCGAGCCACGTGCGAAGCATGCAGCGGCACAAGGACTTCGAGACCCCCGAGCACGCCCAGCAACTGGTCTTGCAGCGCAAGAGCGCCCGCGAACAACGCCTGCTGGTGCAGTTCCTGGCGCTGTCGCCACGCGCGCAGGCCTACCGCGAGGGAATCGAGGCCAGGCGCGTGAACGCGCGTGTGCACCTGCGCCAGATCCTCGCCCTGGCCGAGATGCACGGTCGCGAGGCCGTCGCGCGTGCCATGGACGACGGTCTGGAGCTCCAAGCCTTCAGCGCCGAGTACATCGCCCACATCCTGGCCGCGCGCCGGCGCATCGGCACCGAGCCAGCCGCCCTGCAGCTCACCCGCGCTAAGGACCTGCTCGAGCTGGAGATCCCCGAGCCCGACCTGTCCATTTACGACCGCAATTGACGCTTAACCCAAGGACCGAATCATGCGAGCACGCCATGCCCACCCCGATGCCCTGTCCGCGCAGGCCAAGCTCACCACGCTGAACCTGCCGTTCATGCGCGAGAACTACCAGCCGCTGGCGCGCACCGCCGCCGACAAACACTGGTCGCACCTGGACTACTTCACTGAGCTGCTCAACGGTGAGGCCGCCGCACGCGAGGACCGGCGGGTGCAGCGCTGCATCCGTCAGGCCCGCTTCCCCGTGCTCAAGACCATCGACACGTTCGACTGGAACTGGCCCACCAAGATCAACCGGCCGCAAATCCAAAACCTCTTCCACCTGGACTTCGTGGCCAAGCACGCCAACGTGGTCTTCATCTCCGGCGTGGGCCTGGGCAAGAGCCACTTGATGACGGCCCTGGGCTTTGCCGCGTGCCAGCGCGGGCACGCCGTGCTGTTCACCGGCGCCATTGACATCATCAACACGCTCGCCACCGCGCACGCCGCCGGCAGCCTCAAGCGGGCGCTGGCGGCCTACGTCAAGCCCGAGGTGCTGTGCATCGACGAGTTGGGCTACCTGCCCATCGACAAGTTCGGCGCTGACTGCCTGTTCCAGATCATCAGCCACCGCTACGAGCGCGGCGCCACGCTGTTGACGACGAACCGAACCTACAAACAATGGGCCAGCATCTTCAACGGCGACGCCACCCTGACGTCAGCACTCCTGGACCGGCTGCTGGACCACGTCGAGACCGTCGTGATCGAGGGCAAGAGCTACCGCGGTCAGTCCAACGCCGAGATCTGAAGCCCGCAAACACTCGCCTGGCCGGCGCCGGCATCACGCCACTGCTGATGCAAAACCATCAGCATTTTGAAACCGGCCAAAACTCAGCATGTTCGGACCGGCGCCCACATGTTGGACCTTAGCCGCGCTGTATGACGGTTTTGCGAAACACAAGCTGCCCGCATGAATGAGCCGCCGTGCACGGGAACGCGGTTCGCCGTGAAAAAAGTTGCGCGCCATTGGCGCCGCGAGGTTGCGAGCTGGCCGGTGCCACCGCTGCCATCGCCACCGCCGTGCCCTTGGCCTATCTGACGCTGGCCGGCCGCAAACGTGCGATGGCGCGCAAGCCACTGCGAACGCCCGCGCGGCGATGTTCCTGAATCCGCTGCGTGTCGATGCGATCAGCCATCTCGGCGTTGAAGCGGTGTATGTCCAGCCCGAGGGACTGCGCATAGCCCGCCAAAGCCGCTGGCGTGAGGTGATGGCTTTGCGCAAAAAGCAGGTGCTGCACCAGCGGCTCGGTCAGGATGCAGGCCGGGCAAACGTAGTCTCCGTATTCCAGCAGCGTGAGCTTCGCGTGCGCGTCGCTCAACGCGTGGTCGGCGGGATGTCCTACAGGCCCGGTGTGGGCGGGACGTCTAGCGACCCGCCAACGGAAGCGTCACCACAAAGCGGCTGCCGCGCCCATTGCCCGCACTTTCGGCCAGCACGGTGCCGCCCAGTTCGGTGACCAGCACCCGCACAACCGGCAGGCCGATGCCCGTGCTCGGGCCGTTGAGGCCAATGGCCCGGCTGTCCTGTCCGAAGGGCTCGAAGATGCCGGGCAGCGCGTCTGGGGCGATGCCGATGCCGTCGTCACTCACGGTCAGCACGGCGTTTTCGCTTTGGACGGTCACATCAAGCCGGATGCTGCCGTTGTCGGGTGTGTACTTGGAAGCGTTGTCGAGCAGATTGCTCAACACCTGGCTCACACGTTCAGCGTCGCCCCGCACGGCCATCGGACCCGCCTGCACATCGACCGTCAGGCGTTGTTGTCGCAGGTCCATCAGCTGGCGGACGTTGCTCACCGTGGCACCGATGATGGCGACCAGATCGCAGACCTGCGGGGCGGCGCTCTGCAGCAGGCCCGCGTTGCCAGACCGGGTGCTGGCGGCAGTGAGAAGGCGCGACACGCGTGCCGCCTGCTGGTCGACCATGGCCTGCACGCGTGGCAGCAGGGACTCGTGGTCTGACGCCCGCCCGACCATGGATGCGGCGAGCCGGATGGGCGCAAACGGGTCGCCCAACTCCTCGACCACGGCGGCCATGAAATCGGCCTGGCGTTGCTGCGCACGCTCGGCGGCGGCGCGCAGCTCCTGCGCTCCCAGCGCGGCCAGCACCAGTTGCTCGTTGGCTTCCTGCATCTGGGCATGGCGGCGTTCGTGGGCCGCCAAAACCTGCGCGTGGGCGGTCATCGCTGCCGCCGGTGCCACATGGGCCGGCAGCGGCGCTACATCTCCATGCAGTGCAAGCGCCCCTGGCCCCTTGCTCTTGGCGTGGTACATCGCCGCATCGGCGTGGGTGATCAGCGCGTCGATCGAGTCGCCATCGTCTGGGTAGAGGCTGATACCGATGCTGGCCGTCAATTGCAGGTCCCGGTCACCCACTCGCAAGGGCTGGCCCAGCGTGGCGAGCAGCTTGCCGGCGATCAATGCCGCGTCGGCTGCGTGCGATACGTCGCTGAGCAGGATCAGGAACTCGTCACCGCCATGGCGGCTGACGGTGTCGGCCTCGCGCACGGCATGCACCAGGCGCTGCGCCACCTCCTTCAGGGCTTCGTCACCGGCCGCGTGACCCAGCGTGTCGTTGACCTGCTTGAAGTTGTCGAGATCCAGGAACAGCAGTGCCAGGCGGGTCGCGCGGCGCTTGGCCCCGGCGATGGCCTGGGTCAGGCGGTCCCCCATCAGCATGCGGTTGGGCA
>JAYSVE010000543.1:0-1610 GCA_043718725.1 Methylibium sp. | reverse complement strand
AGCGGGCGATGGCACCTCAATCGTTGGTCACGCAGGAAGATCAATGAACCTCCCGACCTGAAAGGCGGGGCGAGGTCACGGACCATCCCTGGTGATCCCGGGCCGCACGCGAGGCCCTTGTGAATCAAGGGCTTGGAGTGACGGTCGTCCTGCGACGTCCAGCACCGATTTGAACAATCACCGTCGGCAGGGGGCATGTTCGGGGGTACGGTGGAGAAGGCTGTGCGGAGGATGCTTCACATACAACCTCGCGCAGCGACCAAACGCAGCCCCCACCGCAATTGACAACGTGGTCGCAAAAGTGCCGCATCGCGGCTCGGGCGCTTTACTCGGGTGTTAAGCCGGAGGCCGCCCGCCGCCGTCAACGAGATGGCGGCACCTTCTTTTCCTTGTCCATTTCGCGCATGGCGCGGCGCAGGAACTGCATCTGTTCGTCCACCGTGCGGCAGGTTTCGCAAATCACGAGGTGATAGCGCAACCGTGCGCGCTCGGGCGCCGGCATGGCCCGGTCGAGCCCTTCGCTGAAGAGCCTCGATACTTCCTTGCAGTCCAGCTCTTTTTTCATCGCTGCCCCGCAAACCAGTTGCGGTCCAGGCATTCGCGCAGCTGCATGCGCGCGCGGTAAAGCATCACGCCGCAGTTGCTGGCGGTGATGCCCAGTTCGGAGCAGATGTCCTCGACTTCCTTGTCCAGCCACTCGCGCATCATGAACACCCGGCCGATCTTGGGAGGCAGCCGATCGACGCAGGTCTGCAAGGTCTCGAAGAACTGACGCTGCTCGAGCGACTTTTCGGGATGGTGCCAGGCCGGCGGTGGCTCCTGCCAGTGGCCGTCCTTGGCGAAGAGTGCGTCCATGGCATCGTCAAGACTTTGTTCGTCGAGCGGCTCGATGTGCACCTCGCGTCCGCGCTTGCGTATCACGTCGATGATCTTGAACTTGAGGATGCCGGTGGCGTAGGTGCGCAGCGAACTGCGGCCCTCGAAGCTGTCTGGTTTCTCGAGGATGGCCAGGAAGGTCTCCGAGACCACGTCTTCGGCGATGCTGTCGTTGCGCAGTTGCATCATGGCAAAGCGCAGCAACGGTTGGTGCAATTGGGCGAGTTCGGCTTCGATGCTCATGCGCAAAAATCACTTCATGTTCCCTGACGGAGATCGGCAGCACGCGACTGGCGATCCGCTTGGCGTCGGGGTGGCTTCCCTTCCGTTCAAACATGCTAACCCAGGAGCAACGGTGTGAGGCACGCCAAGACGTGCCCTTCTGGAACCCCAGCGCCAGTCGGTTTCGGACCGCCTGGCTTGCAGCCTTTGCAGACGCAGGTTCGCCGACCTCTTGCTCTTCGGGCGGCCAAGACAGAAAGAGGCGTAACGCAGGCTTGGACAGTACGACTGTCAAGACACGCTACTGGGCCGCTACCTTCCCATCATGAAACTCATGCTCGACTGCCGCGCCTTGGCTCGGCTGCTCATTCAGTCGCAAGACGATGCGCCGCCGCTCGCCGTCCGGGCTCGCATGCGGTTGCACCTGGTCACCTGCCAATCCTGCCGCAACGTCGATGAGCAGATGCGCTTCATTCGCACGGCGATGCAAGAACTGCAGATCAACCCACCGG
>JAYSVE010000542.1:0-1612 GCA_043718725.1 Methylibium sp. | reverse complement strand
TTCGACGCTCAATGGATTGAGCCCAGTAGAGTTTGAAAAACGCTACGCGACCTTAAATGTGTGTCCGTGATATTGGGGGAATCCCACAGAGGGCGAGTTTGCTTTCCTCAAGCGCGCGGCACATGTACTTTCATCATACTTATCCGGTAGCCAAGTTACGGTAGAGTCGATGCATTCAGCCATTCTGCATGACTAGTTAACTGCTTAAAGGCGAGACACTGCGTGGCGCTAATGGAGGTTGTCGTTATCTAATACGTGGCAGGCGTGACACCTTGCAGATCGAGTCGTCCACATTCTTTGACCATTTCAGGAGTTGTTCCATGCAGAACATGTTGCTTGCCGGGAGAGCCCATCAGCAGGATCCAACGCCCGTCACTGTGGCGAGGCGGCCATGAGCGACGCGATCGGCGAGCCGGTCAGCCTGGAACCGTTGAAGGAATCCCGGCCTTCATGGCTGAAACTGGTCAAAGCCGCGGCAAATGCATGGGTGGCTGACTACGCGCCGAGCATGGGTGCGGCGCTGTCTTACTACAGTGTCTTTTCAATGGCGCCCCTGCTGCTGGTGGTGATCTCGATTGCCGGGCTCGTTTTCGGCGAGGACGCCGTTCGTGGCGAGGTTTTCGGCCAGCTTCAATCCCTGCTCGGTGCCGACGCGGTCCAGGCCATCTTGGCCAGCGTCAGCGACAAGCCGGCGCAAGGTGTGCTTTCGACCGTCATCGGTCTGGCGGTGTTGCTGATCGGCGCAACCTCGGTGTTCGGCGAGCTTCAGGATGCGCTGGACCGCATCTGGCGTGCGCCAGTGCGCGACCGGGCCGGCGGCCTGTGGGGACTGGTGCGCGCGCGGCTGCTTTCGTTCGGCATGGTGCTGGGCATTGCGTTCCTGCTGATGGTCTCGCTCGTCATGGGTGCGGCCGTGTCAGCGCTGGATAAGTGGTGGTCTGGCGCCTTCGCGGGCTGGGAACTGCTGGCGCAGGGGCTCAACGTGTTGATCGGCTTCGTGCTGACGACCGGCGTGTTCGCGATGATCTACAAGATCATGCCGCGGGTGCGGGTGCAGTGGCGCGACGTCTGGGTCGGCGCCGTCGTCACGGCGCTGCTCTTCACTCTCGGGCGGCTGATCATCGGCACGTACATCGGCAAGAGCGGCGTGGCTTCTGCCTTCGGCGCCGCGGGCTCGTTGATCGTGGTGTTCGTGTGGGTGTATTACTCAGCGCAGATCTTCCTGATCGGGGCCGAATTCACCTGGGTCTACGCCAAGACCTTCGGCTCGATGCGCCACCTTGCCGAAGACGAAGTGCCGAAGACACCGGCGCTGACGCCGACGACGGATTCCCCGACGGGCGAGCCGAGTGCTGACCCGGTGCGCGAAGCGAAAGAATCCGCTGCCCTTGCGACAGCCGTCGGAGCCCCGGTGCCGGTCAGGGCGGCAGCAGGTGCTCCTGTTGCGACGCTTGTAACGGTGGGCGTCACAGGCGTGGCCGCTGGCGTACTGGTGCACTGGGCACTGCGCAGGTTGCGGCGCAGAATGTAGCCGCTGAACGCTGCCGGCGGCAGCGACTGGCGCCTACAACTGACTGTTCAGCATGCCTGCGACCCGCTCCAGCAAACGCTC
>JAYSVE010000541.1:0-3775 GCA_043718725.1 Methylibium sp. | reverse complement strand
TGGTCTCGCCGCCCCACATGCGCGGGATCACCGAATACGTGCCGTCCTTCTGGATGTTGGCGTGGGTGCGCTCGTTGATGTAGCGCGATTGCGGATCGTCCCGGGCCTCCTTGGGCCAGGTGCTGATGAGGTAGTAGTTGACGGCCGGCCGGCAGCTCGAACAGCCGTTGGGCGTGCGCCAGGCCAGGCCCAGGTAGACCGCGTCGACCGACAGAAACTTCTCTTTGCGGATGGCGTCGCGCACCTCCTGGTGGCTGTGCTCGGTGCAGCCGCACATGGCCTTTTTGGTGGGCGCGGCCGAATAGTCGCCGCCGGCCGTGAACATCAGCAACTGCTCGACCAGCCCGGTGCACGAGCCACAACTGGCGCTGGCCTTGGTGCACTTGCGCACTTCTTCCAGCGTGAACAAGCCCTTCTCCTTGATGGCCTTGCAGATCGCGCCCTTGCTGACGCCGTTGCAGCCGCACACCTCGTCGGCATCATTCATCGCCGCGGCCTTGCTGTGGCCCTCGTGCCCCGTGTCGCCGATGTTCGATTCGCCGAACATCAGCTTGTCGCGGATGTCACCGATCTTTCGGCCCTCGCGCAGCAGCTTGAAGTACCAACTGCCGTCGACCGTGTCGCCGTACATGCAGGCGCCGATCAGCTTGTCGTCCTTGATCACCAGCTTCTTGTAGACCCCGCCGTAGGGGTCGCTCATCACGATCTCTTCGCAGTCGCTGTCTTCGGCGCGGCCCGAGGCCTTGCCCATGAAGTTGCCGGCCGAGAACAAATCGATGCCGGTGACCTTGAGCTTGGTCGAGGTTTGCGAGCCGGTGTAGCGGCCGATGCCGAACTGCGCCAGGTGGGTGGCGCAGACCTTGCCCTGCTCGAACAGCGGCGCCACCAGGCCGTAGGCGATGCCGCGGTGCGCGGCACATTCGCCGACCGAGTAGACGCGCGGGTCGGTCACCGTTTGCAAGGTGTCGTTGACGACGATGCCACGCGCGCAAAGCAGGCCGATCTTCTCGGCCAGCTCAGTGTTGGGGCGGATGCCGGCGGCCATCACCACCAGGTCGGCCGGGATCTCGCTGCCGTCCTTGAACCGCACGGCCATCACCCTGCCGTCTTTGCCGCCAATCAGCGCCTGCGTTTGCGCGCCGATCAGGAACTTGAGGCCGCGGTCTTCGAGCGACTTCTGCAGCATGCGCGCGGCCACGTCGTCGAGCTGGCGCTCCATCAGCCACGGCATGATGTGCACCACCGTCACCCGCATGCCGCGCAGCATCAGGCCGTTGGCCGCTTCCAGCCCGAGCAGGCCACCGCCGATGACGACGGCGTGCTGGTACTTCGCGGCCGCATCGATCATCGTGTGGGTGTCGGCGATGTCGCGGTAGGCGATCACGCCTTCGAGGTCCTTGCCCGGCACCGGCAGGATGAACGGGTGCGAGCCGGTGGCCAGCAGCAGCCGGTCGTAGCCGACCTCGATCGTGCCGCCGTCCTGGGCCACCGCCTGCACGATGCGCCGGCCGCGCCGCACGTCCACCACCCTGGCGCCGGTGTGCAGCGTGATGCCGTTCTCGGCATACCAGGCGCGCGGGTTCAGGATGATCTCGTCGACCGTCTGCTCACCGGCCAGCACCGGGCTGAGCAGGATGCGGTTGTAGTTGGGGTGCGGCTCGGCGCCGAAGACGGTGATGTCGTACAGATCGGGCGCTAGTCTCAACAGCTCTTCGACCGCGCGAATGCCGGCCATGCCATTGCCGACGACGACGAGTTTCATTTTTTTCATGAACAGACCTCAGAGAACCAGAAAACACTTGAGCAGTTGACGCGCCATGCGGTGCCGCACAATCCGCGCCGTTGCGGCGCGCCATGTCGGCGGCCCGAAACGCGCGGCACCTCATGAGTCCGCCGGGCCGTCCCAAGGACGATTTCCCGCTTGGCGGGACGGCGCGCAGCGCCAAGGGTGCACACATGAGCTTTGATGTCGACATCGGCCACACCAGTGAACGCGGGCAGCGCGAGCGCAACGAAGATTTCGTCGCGGCCAGCACCGACGAGACGCGCGGCCTGATCGCCGCGGTCGCCGACGGCGTGTCCTCCGGCGGGCGCGGCCTGGAGGCGGCGCAGACCACGGTGTTGAGCCTGGTGGGCGACTACGCCAGCGTGCCCGCCACCTGGGAAACCACGGTCGTGCTCGACCGCCTGATCGGC
Source organism: Methylibium sp. (assembly GCA_043718725.1). Lineage (GTDB taxonomy): Bacteria > Pseudomonadota > Gammaproteobacteria > Burkholderiales > Burkholderiaceae_C > LGRD01. Next base: position 1,579 of record JAYSVE010000541.1, on the reverse strand, counting down.
GCGCAAAACAACTGGCTGGCCGACCACAACCGGCGCCGCCAGGGCGACCGCGCAGGCTCCGCGCTGACCACCCTGACGGCGCTGGCCCTGCAAGGCCACACCTGGACCGTGGCGCATGTGGGCGACACGCGCGCCTGGCTGCTGCGCCAGGGCGAGTGCCAGTTGCTGACGCAGGACCACTCGATGGACCACCCCGACCTGAGCCGTGGCCTGACCCGCGCGATCGGCCTGGACGACGGCGTGCGGGTCGACTACTGCCAGGGCGAACTGCATGCCGGCGATGCCTTCGTGCTCACCAGCGACGGCGTGCACATGGCGCTCAAGCGCGAGCGCCTGCTGGAGCTGGCGCAACTCGGCAGCGCGCAGGAGGCCAGCCTGGCGCTGGTCAAGGCGGCGCTGCAGGCCGGCAGCCGCGACAACGTCAGCGCGCTGGTGGTGCGGGTGCGCGGCGTGTCGAGCGCGCGCCTGCACGACCTGCTGCGCCTGGCCAAACAGTTGCCCGTGCCGCCCAGGTTGAAGGTCGGCGACGCGCTCGACGGCTACACCATCACCGCGCTGGTGGCCGACAACGGCGTGCACCGCCTGGTGCAGGCGCGTGACCCGGTCACGCGCGAACTGGTCGCATTGAAGACGCTCAGCGCCGCGCGAGCCAACGACCCCGAGGAGCGCGCGATGCTGGCGCACGAGGCCTGGCTCAGCGCGCGCGTCACCGAACGCCAGGGCCAGGGCTTCGTGCGCGTGCGCGAGCCGCTGGACGCCAGCGCCTTCTACTTTGTCTACGACTGGCATGGCGGGCGCACGCTGGAGCAATGGCTGGCGCAAAAGCGCCGCTTCGAGGTGCACGAGGTCGTCGAGGCGGCCCTGGCCATCGCCCAGGCGCTGGGCCGGCTGCACCGCCAAGGCGTGATCCACCGCGACATCAAGCCGGCCAACCTGCACCGCGGCGACGACGGCCGCTGGCGCGTGCTCGACCTGGGCGTGGCGCTGTCGGGCCTGGAGCCCGCCGCCACCCGCAGCCTGCACGCCGGCACGCCCAGCTACATGAACCCCGAACAATGGAGCGAGGACCCCAAGCTGGCGGCGGCCGACAGCATGTCCGACCTGTTCGCGCTCGGCGTCACGCTGTACCAGTGGCTCACCGGCCGGCTGCCCTATGGCGAGATCGAGCCCTACCAGGTGGCGCGCTTCAAGCGCGACCCGGTGGCCCCGTCGCGCTTGCGGCCCGACCTGCCGATCTGGCTCGACCAGGTGGTGCTCAAGGCCGTGGCGCGCGAACGCACCCAGCGTTTCGAGACCGCCGAGGAACTTCTGCTGGCGCTCGAACGTGGTGCGTCGCGCCCCCTCGGCGCGCGCCCCGCCACGCCCCTGCTGGCGCGTGACCCGGCGGCGATATGGAAGGTCGGCCTGGCGGTTTCGCTGGCCTTCAACATCATGCTGGTGGTCTGGCTGTTGTTCCTGCCGCGCTGAGGCTTGACGGGCCGGTTTTTTCGGAGCGTGGGTCATGGCGCGCCAGGCTCAACCCGCGGGGCGCCGCGCGCCGGTCCGGTGGGCCATCGGCGCCGCGACGGGCTCGGCCGGC
>JAYSVE010000055.1:0-5504 GCA_043718725.1 Methylibium sp. | reverse complement strand
GGACTACGCCTTCGGCCATGCCACCGAAGCTGCCCTGGGCCAGGTGGTGACCAAGAGCGGTGGCAAGATCCTGGGCAGCGCAAGGCACCCGACCGGGTCCAGCGATTTCTCGTCGTTCCTGCTTCAGGCACAGGCGTCCGAAGCCAAGGTCATCGGAGTGGCCAATGCGAGCGCCGACACGATCCTCGCGATAAAACAGGCGGCCGAGTTCGGCATCACCGGCGCTGGCCAACGCCTCGTGGCGTCGTACATCAACATCAGCGAAGTCCACGCTGTCGGGCTCAAGGCAGCGCAGGGGGTGCAACTGGTCGACACGGCCTACTGGGACTCGACCGACGACATGCGAGCCTGGTCACGGCGCTTCTACGAGCGACATCGTCGCATGCCCACCTCACTGCAAGCCGACGTGTACAGCGCGGTGACGCACTATCAACAACCCGACGACCCGCACCTTCAACTTCACTGAGGGGGAGTTTCACGAGCTTCAAAACGCTGGACGACTACTCGGCCCCGATCCCCTGGGACGACCTGGTGCGCTACGGCGTGATCCTGGCCCACAGTCAGAACGGCCAGCGCCTGAGCCACAAGCGCTGGGGCCCGCTGTGGACAATCTATCCACGTGACCAGAATCCCGGCGCCCTCAAAGGCCCGATCGCCGAATCGAGGTTCATCTGGCAAATCAACCGCATCGAGGTGAACGGCTGAACGCCGTGGCGGACCGCGGCACGTCAGTTCGGCCCGCCGTCCAGGCCCCGGAGGGCGGCCGCCGGCTGGCCGACACCCAAGCCGCGACAGAGCCGATCTGGCGGCCCGCGCTTGCCCTCGTCCTGCTGACGGCATTGGCCGCCACCATCGCCCTGCTGAGCCAGCACTGGACCCTGGACCGGGCCAACCATGCCGTCCCCGATGAAGGCTTCTACTGGACCGTCGCGCAATACCAGATCGCCCACCACCGGCTCAAGCAGGAGTTGCGGGCCATCGCCGCCGGCGAGCCGGCCCATGCCGACGAACTCGGGCGCCGCTCGGCGGTGCTGGCCTCGAAGGCAAGCATCCTCACCGAACCCTCGGAGGTCCGAAGCCTGCTGAGCGGCGTCCCGGGTTACGCCGACAGCACCCGCCGCCTGGCCGAACTTCAGCAGCGCATCGGCCCCACCCTGGACAAAGAGCCCTTCACGCAGGCTGACGCCAAGAGGGTGTTGGCCGAGTTCAAGGCGGTGGCCGACGACGACCTGTTGAGCCAATTGGCCAACGACGTGCGCCTGGCCGAGATCGCCGCCAAGGACGACATGCTGCGCAGCCTGACCCGCCGCATCCAATGGGCCTGGGGCGGTTTCGCCCTGTGCTGGGCGGCGCTTGCGCTGTGGCTGCTGTCGGCGGTCCGCTCGCGCCGCCGCTACCGCGCCGCCGCCACAGACCGGCAACGCGCCGTCGACGCCATGGAGCAGGCCATCCTGGCCAAGCGCAAGTTCCTGAGCATGGTGAGCCACGAGGTGCGCTCGCCCCTGCAGAACATCGTCGCCTCCACGGAGTTGCTCAGCCTGCGCGAGCGCAGCCCGGAGAGCGGCGCGGCGATCCGCCGCATTCGCCGCGCGGTTGCCGCGCTGCAGGCCCAGTTGCGCGATCTGCTGACCCTCGCCAGAGGGGATGCGGGCGAGTTCGTCACCCAGGTCGAAACCTTCGACTTCGGTGAACTGGTGCGCGACGTGTGCACCGACCTGGAGGAAACGGCGCTGGCCAAGGGACTGACGTTCCGGGTCGAGACGCCGGCCGGCGCCCTGACGGTGAACGCCGATCCGATCCGGTCGGCGCAACTCTTGAACAACCTGGTCGACAACGCCGTCCAGTACACCCTCGCCGGCGGCGTCGAAGTGCGGCTCGATGCGTTCGGCCAGAGCGATCCATCGACGCCTGCGCGACAGGGTGGCCGGGTTCGGTTCAGCGTCAAGGACACCGGCCCGGGCTTGTCCCCGCTCGCCCTGCGGCGCCTGAACGAGGCCACGACGCCGATCGAGTCGAGTCGCGATGGCAAGGGCATCGGCCTGTTCGTCATTCGCGATGTGCTGAAGCAGCTCGGTGGGCACCTCGACGTCCAGAGTGTCGCCGGGCAGGGCACGACGTTCACGGTCAGCTTGCCCGCCACGCTGGCCGACGTGGCGAGCAACGATGCAGCAGGGGCGGAGGCCGCATTGAACCTCCTGATCGTGGACGACAGGCCGGACGTTCTGAAGGCACTCGGCGAAATCACCCGCCACCTGGGCCATTCGTGCGACAGCGCCGGATCCGCGGCCGAAGCCCTGGGCCTGCTGACGAGGACCCGCTACGACGTGCTGCTGATCGACCTGGAGATGCCGGGCAAGGACGGCCTGGCATTGGCCACCGAGATCCGCCGTGGCGGCGGGCCCAACAGCGACTCGATGCTGATCCTGATCAGTGCCGCGGAGAACCGGACAACAGGCCTCGCCTGGCCCTTCGATGGCTTCCTGCAGAAGCCGATTGATTGCAGGGACCTGAGGCGCCTCATCGGGTCGCCAGAGAAGCGCGAAACGGACATCGGGTTCGGGATTGAGACGCCCTGAGGCTGCCGACTTTCAGCAAGGGCAGTCGGCCAGTTCCGGTCTTCGGATCGACCGGAAAACCGCCACGCCGACAACCGGTTTCAAAGTGCAGCAGACGCAGCTCGCCGACCGATCGCGATAGCGCACTCTCCAAATCGAGCATTCATCGCCTTCCGATGCAAGCCGGAATCACGTGCCGACCGTCTGTCGGCTGGTCACGGTTTCGAACTGACGCTGCCGACCCAGACCGGGCATCCAATTGGCGAGATTGACAGCCGCGAAGCAGTCATTGGCGGGTGCAGTCGCGGCCGCTGCACCAACGCAGCCAGCCGCTGTATGAACTCCAGCCGTTGCGCTGGGCATCGTGCCCTGTACCGTCAACACGTTCTGGCCGGCGCGTGGTCCAAAAGCAATGCGGTAAATACAGGCCGCCGCCTGCAGTGGCCTGAGCGCACCGGCCACGTCCGAATCGACGTCGTCGTAAGCCACGTTTGCTTGGCCCGGCACTTCGATGAGTACACCCCGACGGGTGAGCAGCTTCCTCGTTCGGGGAAGCCCTAATGGATCGCCGCATGGTCTCGAAGACCATAGGGGTTAAACAAGGAGCCAACCATGCACCCGACCACGAATACGAAGTTCAACAGCGGCCGATGGGCGCCGCTGGCAACCGTCGCGGCGCTGCTCGCCGCCTGCGGCGGCGGTGGCGATTCCGACGCCACGCGCAGCATGGCGCAAAGTGCTTCCGGCGCCGGCGCCGACTCCGCCGCGTGCAACGTCCGCGTCAACAACACCCACGCCAAGCTGCAGCAGTGCGTCACGCTGGCCGGCGTGCGCAGCCACCAGGCGGCGCTGCAGGCGATTGCCGATGCCAATGGCGGTGTGCGCGCCGCCGGCACGCCGGGCTACGACCAAAGCGTTCAATACGTCGTCGACAAGATGACGGCCGCCGGCTACGTCGTCACGCTGAATGCGTTTCCGTTCACTTATGTCGCGCTACCCGTGTTGCGCCAGACTGCACCGCTCGCCGCGACCTACGAGTCCGGCACCTTCACCGGCAGCGGCTACGGCAACGTGACGGCAAACGTCACCGCGGTGGATGTCAACCTCACTCCGCCGCGCGCCAACACCAGCGGCTGCGAGGCGGCCGACTTCGCCGGCTTCCCGGCCGGCAATATCGCGCTGGTTCAACGCGGCACGTGCACGTTCGCGGCGAAGGCGCTGAACGCGCAGGCCGCGGGCGCCAGCGCAGTGATCATCTTCAACCAGGGCAACACGCCCGCGCGCGAGCCACTGATCGTCGGCACGCTGGCGCCGGCGACGCTGATCATCCCGGTCGTCGGCGCCTCGTTCGCCGACGGCGTGGCGCTCGCCCAGCCGGGGGCGGTGGCCCAGGTCGACGTCGCCGCGCCGCAGCTGGTCACCCAGTACAACGTGATCGCCGAGTCGCGTGCTGGCGACCCGAACAACGTGGTGATGGCCGGTGCGCACCTCGACTCGGTGCCGCGCGGCCCCGGCATCAACGACAACGGCTCGGGCAGCGCGGCGATCCTCGAAACCGCGATCCAGATGGCCAAGGTCGTGCCGCGCAACAAGCTGCGTTTCGCGTGGTGGGGCGCAGAGGAGGCGGGGCTGGTCGGCTCGACCGAGTACGTCAAAGGATTGAGCGCCGAAGAGAAGGCCAGGATCGCGCTGTACCTGAACTTCGACATGGTCGGCTCGCCGAACCACGTGTTCTTCATCTACGACGGTGACGACTCCGACCAAGCCGGTGCCGGCGCTGGCCCGGCCGGCTCGGCGCAGATCGAGAAGGTGTTCGAGGACTTTTTCACCGCGCGTGGCGTCCCGTTCAAGGGCACCGACTTCTCCGGACGCTCGGACTACGGCCCGTTCATCGCCAATGGCATCCCGGCGGGTGGCCTGTTCACCGGCGCCGAGGGCGTCAAGACCTCAGCCGAAGCGGCGACCTGGGGCGGCACTGCGGGGCAGCAGTACGACCCCTGCTACCACCTGCGCTGCGACACCTACGCCAACAACAACGACGCCGCGCTCGACGTGAACAGCGACGCCATTGCCTATACGGTGCTGCAGTTCGCGATGAACACCGAGGTCGTCAACGGCCAGCGCGGCAAGGGCAACTTCAAGATGCCGCCGGTCGAGGAAGACGACCACCACGGCAACGCGACGCGCTGAGCGCAGCCGCACGAAGACCCGGCTCCGCCGGGGCTTTTTCTTGCCCGCCGCTCAGCACGCCAATCGTCCCGCAGGCTGTGGGCGAGGCGCTGGGCGGCTGCATCACCGAACCAACACACTGTGCCGCGCGCTACGGCGGAGAAAGGTTCGCGATCTTGCTGCCGCAATGCCCCGCGTGAACTGCCTCTGCGGGACTTCAGGGCCTGCATCACGCAAGCCCATCGAGCGTGCCCGACGACGTCGCGCCCATTGCTCTTCGACTCCCTCGCCGCTTCGTCGGCATGCAGGCTCCAGATCGAATTCTTCCAGGTCACTAAGCCGGCGCCCTCAACTGCCCGACAGCTGCCCCCCATGAACTTCCGTTAATGGCCGTTATGGAAAGATTTTCATAACGGTCATTATGAAAAGATCGCAGTTATGAAAAGTTCGTCCGGCTGCGTGGCGGCTCACCCTCGTACGCGAGGCCGCACGACATGCCGGAACTATTCATAAGTTCGGCGCTGAGCTCGGCGACAGGTACGGCGCCGACACCGGGAGCTAGGCGCGGTGTCGGCTCGTCAACGGCGCAGTCTTCCCCGGTCAGACATGCTCCTTCCTGACCCTCAGCCTCGTCACCGAGCGCACTTGCTGCGCAGGCCACTACCCGCCCGCTGGCGAAATTATGCAAAGCAGATCGACACCGACAAGCTCACCGTCCCAGGCGAAACGCCCTCCACAGGTCGCGGGCTTGTCATAACTGCGATCTTTTCATAATGGCCG
>JAYSVE010000540.1:0-1615 GCA_043718725.1 Methylibium sp. | reverse complement strand
TGGCTCGTTGAATCTGCCGGCGCGCTGGCGCGCGCATGCGCACGCAGCGTCTGGACCAGCGCTTCGAGCCGATCGTGGTTCATGAAACTGCACATCTGCCGGTCGTTGACCAGCATCACCGGCGCGTCGGCGCAGGCGCCCAGGCATTCGCTCTTTTGCACGGTGAACAGTCCATCGGCCGTGGAGCCGCCCTCCCCGACGCCGAGCATGCCGCACAGGTGCTCCAGCGCCGCCTGGCCATCGCGCAACTGGCACGGCAGGTTGGTGCAGACATTGAGCTTGAAGCGGCCCAGCTTGCGCTGGTTGTACATGTTGTAGAAGGTCGTGACCTCGTGCACCGCGATCGGCGCCATGCCCAAGTAGTCGGCGACGGCTCGCTCGGCCTCACCGGAAACAAAGCCCTGCTCCAACTGGACGATGGCCAGGCAGGCCATCACGGCCGACTGGGCCTGCTCGGCCGGGTACTTGGCCACCTCGGCGGCGAAGCGCTCTTTCATCGCATCCGACAAGATCATCGGTCGATCTCCCCGAACACGATGTCCATGGTGCCGATGACGGCCACCGCATCGGCAATCATGTGGCCGCGCGTCATCTCGTCGAGCGACGCGAGGTGCGCGAAACCCGGCGCGCGGATTTTCAAGCGATACGGTTTGTTGGCGCCGTCGCTGACCAGGTAGATGCCGAACTCGCCTTTCGGGTGCTCCACCGCCGCATAGGCTTCGCCTTCGGGCACGTGAAAACCTTCGGTGAACAGCTTGAAGTGGTGGATCAGCTCTTCCATGCTGGACTTCATTTCGACCCGCGAGGGTGGCGCGACCTTGTGGTTGTCGGTGATCACCGGGCCGGGGTTGACCCGCAGCCAGGCCACGCATTGCTGGATGATTCGGTTGGCCTGGCGCATTTCTTCGACCCGGACCAGGTAGCGGTCATAGGTGTCGCCGTTGACACCCAGCGGGATGTCGAAGTCCATGTGCTCGTAGACGTCGTAGGGCTGGTGCTTGCGCAGGTCCCACAGAACACCCGAGCCGCGCAGCATCGGGCCGGTGAAGCCCAGGTTCAGGGCCCGCTCGGGCGAAACCACGCCGATGCCCACGGTGCGTTGCTTCCAGATGCGGTTGTCGGTGAGCAGCGTTTCGTAGTCGTCCACATTGGCCGGGAAACGCTTGCAGAAGTCGTCAATGAAATCGAGCACCGAGCCTTCGCGGTTTTCATTCAGCTTGGCGATGGCGCGGGCGTTGCGGATCTTGGACGCCTTGTATTGCGGCATCGTGTCGGGCAGGTCGCGATAGACGCCGCCCGGGCGGAAGTAGGCGGCGTGCATGCGCGCGCCTGAAACCGCCTCGTACATGTCAAAGAGGTCTTCGCGCTCGCGGAACGCGTAGATCAGGACGTTCATCGCGCCGCAGTCCAGCCCGTGCGCGCCGACCCACATCAGGTGGTTCAAGAGGCGCGTGATCTCGCTGAACATCACCCGGATGTACATCGCCCGCAGCGGAACGCTCACGCCCAGCAGCTTTTCGATCGCCAGGCAGTAGGCGTGCTCGTTGCACATCATCGACACGTAGTCGAGCCGGTCCATGTAGGGCAGCGACTGAATGTAGGTCTTGCTCTCGGC
>JAYSVE010000539.1:0-1615 GCA_043718725.1 Methylibium sp. | reverse complement strand
CCGGCCGCATCGTCGACAACAGCACGCTGGTGGTGGGCGGCACGACCACGGTCGAGGCCATCAACAGCAGCAAACAAGTCGCGATGTCGCACAGCAATGCCTTCGGCCTGATCGCCGCCGGCATCAGCCGCGCGCAAGCCTCCACCGGCGCCGTCACGCTGGCCGAGGTGGGCAGCGATGTGCAGCTGACAGGCTCGGAGCTGAACGTCAGGGCGGGTGGCACCGACGACAACCTGGCCGACGTGGTGGCCGGCAGCGGCGGCGCGTTCGCCGCCGCGGCGGCGCAGGCCGTCACGGTCAACACCAGCAGCACCCGGGCGCGCGTGGGCGGTGGCCATACCGGTACTCGCAAGATCGATGTCAGCCGCGGCAGCTTGCCGGCAGTCACGGGCAGTGGCACCTACGCTTCCGACGTGGTCGGCAACCGCACGGTGACCAGCGGCCACACGGTCGACGTGGCCGACGACCACACCGGCGGCGGCAGCGCGGGCATCCGCTACCAGTACATCGGCGCCAACGCGAACTTCACGTCCAGCAACGACGTGCACATCGGATTCGGCCAGACCGTCGACGTGGTCACAGGCCACACCGGCGGCGGCACTGGCGTGGTGGGCCAACGCTATCGCTGGGTCGCAACCAGCATGCTCGGCAGCGCACCGCTGCTCGATCTCACGACCACCAACTACGCTGACGCCGCGAAGTGGCAGTCGCTGGGTGCCAGCCGGCCCGCCACCGCCAGCATCAACCTCGACAACGAGGACTTCGGCAACACGCTCAACTGGAAGGCCATCGGCCTGTTGCCCGGCACCGGCGCCGTCACCGTCAAGGCCGACCACACCGCCCGCTTCGACGGCCGCATCACCACCTTCGCCGGCGGCCTTTTGGCCGGCTCGGGCGCCGACGCCACCAACGAAGTCGATGCCATCGTCCGGGCCGAGTTCGGCGACGGGGCGAAGGTATCCGGGCGCTCGTTCGACATCCGCGCGATCAACCGCACCGACAAGCCGTTCGTGTCCGCCGGCCAGATCGACGGCGTGGCCGGTGGCGCGATCGCCGGTGGCGGCGCGTACAGCACCACCACGCTGAATCTGCAGACCCGGGTCGACATCGGCGACCCCACGAATACCTCGCAGGGTGCGCAGCTGACGCTGGTGGGCATTCCGGCCACCGCAGGCACGTTCACCGTCGCGGCGCTGAACGACATCAACGCCTACGACAAGGTGGTGTTCTCGAGCTACGGCGCGCTGTCCGGCCTGGACGCCGAGTCGAAGATCCTCACCAGCAAACAAGCGGGCGAGGGCATCCTGGCCCAGGTCAACGTCAACGAGTTCTCGCAACTCTCGAGCGCAGGCCAGATCGAGCTGTCGGCCCGCGGCCAGGCCGATGCCAAGGCCCTGATCGAGGCCGAGGCGTACGGCGCAGGCACCTACACCGGCGCCCGTTCGGTGATCAGCCTCGAGATGGACAACCAGGTCTTCGTCAAGAACGGCGCACTGGTCACGGCCAAGCGCGACCTGAGCGTCTTCGCCGGCATCGGCGCCAACCTCTCGCGCGACGAATACAACCTCGACGCGCGTGCCGAAACCTTCGCCGGCAGCGCGATCCCGATCAGCGA
>JAYSVE010000538.1:0-1615 GCA_043718725.1 Methylibium sp. | reverse complement strand
TCAAGGAGGCCTACAAAGGCTTTTGCGAATCGGGCTGGAACGGCATGCCGGCGCGCGCCGAGTTCGGCGGCCAGGGCATGCCCACGCTGCTGTCGACCGCGGTGCTGGAGATGTGGAAGGCCTCGAACATGGCGTTCTCGCTGTGCCAGATGCTCACGCTCGGCGCGGTCGAGGCGATCGCCCACCACGCCAGCGACGCGTTGAAGCGCCGCTACCTGCCGGCCATGGTCCAGGGACGCTGGACCGGCACGATGAACATCACCGAGCCGCAGGCCGGCTCCGACCTGGCGGCGATCCGCAGCAAGGCCCAGCCCGAGGGAGATCACTACCGCATCAGCGGCACCAAGATCTTCATCACCTGGGGCGAGCACGACATGGCCGAGAACATCGTCCACCTGGTGCTGGCGCGCCTGCCCGATGCGCCGGCCGGCGTGAAGGGCATCTCGCTGTTCGTCTGCCCGAAATTCCTGGTCAACGCCGACGGCTCACTGGGTGAGCGCAACGACCTGGTGTGCGCGTCGATCGAACACAAGCTCGGCATCCACGGCAGCGCCACCGCGGTGATGTCATTTGGTGAAGGGCCCGGCGCCATCGGCTGGCTGGTGGGCGAGCCGAACCAGGGCCTGGCCTGCATGTTCACGATGATGAACCACGCCCGCCTGAACGTCGGCCTGGAGGGCGTGGCGATCTCGGAGCGTGCCTACCAGCAGGCGCGCGGCTTTGCGCTCGAACGCGTGCAGGGCAAGACGCTGGGCCGCGAGGGCGCGCCCAGCCCCGCCATCATCGGCCACCCCGACGTGCGCCGCATGCTGATGGACATGAAGACCAGGGTCGAGGCGATGCGGGCGCTGGCCTACTACGCCGCCGGCCAGATGGACCGGGCCCAGGGACACAAAGATCCGGCGCAGCGAAAGAGCGCTCAGGCCCTGGTCGACCTGCTGATCCCGGTCGTCAAGGGCTGGTGCACCGAGAACGCCTTGGGCATCACGTCGAGCGGCGTGCAGATCCACGGCGGCATGGGTTTCATCGAGGAAACCGGCGCCTCGCAGCACCTGCGCGACGCGCGCATCACGACCATTTACGAAGGCACGACCGGCATCCAGGCCAACGACCTGATCGGGCGCAAGCTGGCGCGTGACGGCGGGGCGGCGATGCGCCGGCTGATCGCCGCGATGAGCGCTGACGCCGGCGCGGTCGGTGGGCACGGCGACGCCGTTCTCGACGCCATCGCCGCGTCGCTGGTCACCGGGCTGCGCGCCCTCACCGACGCCACCGACGGGTTGCTTACCGCCCCGGGCCGCGAGGCTGCGGCCGGCGCGGTGCCCTACCTGTTGCTGTGCGGCACGGTGATCGGCGGCTGGCTGATGGCCCGCGCCGCCGAGGCCGCGACCACGCAGATCGCCCGCGCGGGTGGCGACGCCTTGGCGGACGCCGACTTCCTCGCCGCGAAGCGCATCACCGCGCACCACTACGCGCTGCACGTCCTCCCGCAAGCCGGCGCGTTTCGGGACACGGTGTTGCACGGCGCGGCCACCACGCTGGGCCTGAGCGATGCGCAGTTCTGACAGGCTGACCGACGGGCCGACCGACGCGATGCCTTTGAATGAAACAAGCG
>JAYSVE010000537.1:0-3781 GCA_043718725.1 Methylibium sp. | reverse complement strand
GCGGACCCGCGCGAAGACTTGCGGCGCTTCGGTGAGCGTCACGACGCCGAAACGGAACGGCATGCGCAGCGTCACATCGCGCTCGAACAGGTCGATCGCTTCGACGGTGAGCTGCGGCGCTGCTTGCGTTGCGACGGTCATTGCAGGAAGGCGCCGGCTCTCAGATTTGCCACGGGTCGGTCACCGCGGCACCTGCGGCCTCGAAGGGGCCGGTGTCTCGGCTGGCCACGGTCAGTCCGTTGGCGGCGGCAATGGCCGCGATGTAGCCATCTGCGCCGGCAATGGCCAGCCCAGATGCCCGCGCCCTGGCCATCAGTTCTGCATAGGCTTGGGTGCAGCCCAGATCGAAGGGCAGCACGCGACCGGCAAACAGCGGCAGCACCCGCGTCTCCAGGCTTTCCTGCAAGCCCGCCCGGCGCTTGCCCGAGGGCAGCAGCGCCACGCCGGCGCGCAGTTCGGCGACGGTGATGGCAGACAGGAACAACGTCTCCAGTGCCTGGGCGTCGATCCACGCGACCACGCGGGTGTCCGGGCCCAAGCGCAGCGGCTCCGACACCACGTTGGTGTCCAGCAGGATCATTCGAAGCTCGCCGGGCGGGTCATTCGAAGCTCACCGGGCGAGCAGGGGCCTTGCTGCGCACCTGCTCGAAGACGGCAAATTCCTCATCGGTCAGCTTGGCCCGCCGGCCCATGTCGGCCAGCAGCGAGCCCAGCTTCACCCGCCCCTGCGGGCTGATCGCGGACTCCAGAATCTCGCGCACCTCGGCCTCCATGCTGCGGCCGTGCTTGGCGGCCCGCACGCGCAGCGCGCGGTGCACCTCGTCGGGAATATTGCGGACTGTCAGCATGGCCATCTTCAACCTCCGGTTGCGCCTTCAATGCATGCATTGTATGTGGGTGACTGCACCCGGGCTGGCTCTCCAGTTTGATGATGAAGACACTCCGCACTGCCGATGCGCCATCGCCTCGGCCCTGAGGGCCAGCGACGCCGAGTCGGATCCGATCCGATCCCGCCCGATGAACTGAATCGGGCCACGCCCTTGACGCGCATCAACACGCCGCCGTCGAAGTCGCCGCAAGCTCCCGCCCACCACAAACCGCCGGCCGCCAAGGCCACGCCAAAGGAGACGGGCCATGCATCGCGCGACATCGTTGATCTGCTTTTGCGCCGCGCTGGCGCTGGCCGGCTGCAACCGGCAGGACGCCGCGGCGCCCGCCGCCAAGCCCGACGCCGCCGCAACCGCCGCCGCCGCAGCGTCGGACACCGGCGGCTCGCGCAAGGGTGACTTCGGCCCGCCGCAGGGTGAGCCGATCAAGGCCGTGCTGACCAGCCCACCGAACGTGCCGCCGGCACTGAACCGGTCCACGCCGGCCAAGGTGATCGTCGAGCTGGAGGTGATCGAAAAAGAGATGCCCATCTCCGAGGGCGTGAGCTACACCTTCTGGACCTTCGGCGGCACGGTGCCGGGCAGCTTCATCCGGGTGCGCCAGGGCGACACGGTCGAGTTCCACCTGAAGAACGCGCCCGACTCGAAGATGCCGCACAACATCGACCTGCACGGCGTCACCGGCCCGGGCGGCGGCGCGGCGTCGAGCTTCACGGCGCCGGGGCACCGCTCGCAGTTCACGTTCAAGGCGCTCAACGCCGGCCTGTACGTGTACCACTGCGCCACCGCGCCGGTGGGCATGCACGTGGCCAACGGCATGTACGGGCTGATCCTGATCGAGCCGCCGGGCGGGCTGCCCAAGGTCGACAAGGAGTACTACGTGATGCAGGGCGATTTCTACACCACCGGCAAGTACCGCGAGAAAGGCCTGCAGCCGTTCGACATGCAAAAGGCCATCGACGAGAACGCCAGCTACGTGCTGTTCAACGGCAGCGAAGGCTCGATGACCGGCGACAAGGCCATCACCGCCAAGACCGGCGAGAACGTGCGCCTTTACGTCGGCAATGGCGGGCCCAATCTGGTGTCGAGCTTTCACGTCATCGGCGAGATCTTCGACAAGGTCTGGTTCGAGGGCGGCACGCGCTTCCAGGAGAACGTGCAGACCACGCTGATCCCGGCCGGCGGGGCGGCGATGATGGACTTCCAGCTCGAGGTGCCGGGCAGCTATGTGCTCGTCGACCACTCGATCTTTCGCGCCTTCAACAAGGGCGCGCTGGCCATCCTGAAGGTCGAGGGCCCGGAGAACAAGGCCATCTACTCGGGCAAGGAAGTCGACGAGGTCTACCTCGGCGACCGGGCCCAGCCGAACCTTGCCGCGGTGACGGCGGCGGCCAAGTCGGCCACGAGCGGCGAGTTGACGGTCGAGCAGCAAGTCAAGGCCGGCCAGGCGCTGTTTGCCGGCACCTGCTCCACCTGCCACCAGCCCAACGGCGCCGGGCTGCCGGGGGTGTTCCCGCCGCTGGCCAAGTCCGACTGGCTGGCCGCCAACCCGAAGGCCGCCGTCGACGTGGTGTTGAACGGCATGAGTGGCCCGGTCAAGGTCAACGGCCAGGACTACAACTCGGTGATGCCGCCGATGAGCCAGCTCACCGACGACGAGATCGCCAACATCCTGACCTATGTGAAAAACAGTTGGGACAACGCCGGCGGCAAGGTGAGCAAGGCCGAAGTCGCGGAGCGGCGCAAGGCCAAGCCGGTCGCGACGACCACGCATTGAGGCCACGCATTGACGCCACGATTGACGCCACGCTTTGAGGCCACGCTTTGAGTTTTAGCGAGCGCGCGGACATCATGGGCCGATTCATCACGCTGCTGGCGCTGGCGCTGGCCGTCACGCTGGCGTGGCCGGGCCAGGCGCGCTACGCCGCCCTGCCCGGCGGCAACTTCACGTCGGCGCTGAAGTACGAAGACCTCGGCAGCGGCGTGCGTGTCGCAGCGTTTTCACTGATGACCGTGCCGGTGACGAATGCCGATTTCCTGGCCTTCGTGCGCCAGCATCCTGCGTGGCGGCGCGATGCCGTGGCGGGTGTGTTTGCCGAGTCGCGCTACCTGTCGCACTGGGCCGGGGCGCTGCAGCTCGGACCGCGAGCGCAGCCCCGGCAGCCGGTGGTCTGGGTCAGTTGGTTCGCTGCCAATGCCTACTGCCGGGCCCAGGGCGCGCGCCTGCCGAGCTGGACCGAATGGGAATACGCCGGCGCCGCCGATGAAAAGCGCGTCGACGCCCGCGTTGACCCCGCCTGGCGCGAACGCATCCTGACGTGGTACGCGCAACCGTCGCGCCATGCCTTGCCCAGCGTCGGCGCGCAGTCGCCCAATGTCTTCGGGGTGCGCGACCTGCACGGGCTGGTCTGGGAATGGACCGAGGACTTCTCGGCGATGCTGGTCTCCAGCGACAACCGCACCCAGGGCGACCCGGACCGGCTCAAGTTCTGCGGCGCCGGTGCCTTGTCGGTGAACGACCGCGACAACTACGCGGTGTTGATGCGGGTGGCGCTGCTGTCGTCCCTCGAAGGCGTCGACGCCACCGCCAACCTGGGCTTTCGATGTGCCCGATGAAAGAACCCCGATGCGCCGTCTCGTTGCCCTGTCGCTGATTCTTGGCTTGACGGTCGCCGCGCACGCCGCACCCGCGCCGCTGCCGCGCGACTCGGTCTACCAGCTCGACGCCAGGCTGACCGACCAGTCCGGGCGCGCGCTGACCCTGGCGTCGCGGCGCGGAAACCCGCAACTGGTGGTCATGTTCTACACCTCGTGCAAGTTCATCTGCCCGACCATCATCGACACCGTGCTCGACCTGGACCGCAAGCTCGACGGGGTCGAGAAGGCGCGCCTGG
>JAYSVE010000536.1:0-1618 GCA_043718725.1 Methylibium sp. | reverse complement strand
GCCCGACAGCCAACCCCTATAATCTCCGTTTACCACCTCAGCGAACTTGCAGGTTCGCGCAATGGCATGACCAAATTTGTCTTCGTCACCGGCGGTGTGGTGTCTTCCCTGGGCAAGGGAATCGCCTCAGCCTCCCTGGCTGCGATCCTTGAATCGCGCGGCCTCAAGGTCACCCTCATCAAGCTCGACCCCTACATCAACGTAGACCCGGGAACGATGTCCCCTTTCCAGCACGGCGAGGTGTTCGTGACCGAAGACGGCGCCGAAACCGACCTGGACCTGGGCCACTACGAGCGTTTCGTCGAAACGCGGATGCGCAAGGCCAACAACTTCACCACCGGCCAAATCTACCAGAGCGTGCTGGAAAAAGAGCGCCGCGGCGACTACCTCGGCAAGACGGTGCAGGTGATTCCGCACATCACCAACGAGATCCAGGACTTCATCAAGCGCGGCGCGCGCCTGGGCACGCCGGACGCGGTCGATGTGGCGATTGTCGAGATCGGCGGCACGGTGGGCGACATCGAGTCCCTGCCCTTTTTAGAGGCGGTTCGCCAGATGAGCCTGCGCATGGGGCCGAACAACACCGCCTTCGTTCACCTGAGCTACGTGCCCTGGATTGCCGCTGCCGGCGAGCTCAAGACCAAGCCGACGCAGCACACCGCCAAGCAGCTGCGCGAGATCGGCATCCAGGCCGACGTGCTGCTGTGCCGCGCCGACCGCCGCATTCCCAACGAGGAACGTGAGAAAATCTCGCTGTTCTCCAACGTGCCCGAATGGGGCGTGATCTCGATGTGGGACGTGGACACCATCTACAAAGTGCCGCGCATGCTGCACGAGCAGGGGCTGGACGGCCTGATTTGCGACAAGCTGCGCCTGAACACGCCGCCGGCCAACTTGAAGCGCTGGGACGACCTGGTCTATGAAACCGAGCATCCCCAGCTAGAGGTCAGCATTGCCATGGTCGGCAAGTACGTGGAACTGAGCGACAGCTACAAGTCGCTCAACGAAGCATTGCGCCACGCCGGCATGAAAAACCATGCCAAGGTGCGCATCACCTACTTCGACTCCGAAACCTTGACGCCCGACACCGTGGCCTGCCTGGCAGCCTTCGACGGCATTCTGGTGCCCGGCGGCTTTGGCATTCGCGGCGTTGAAGGAAAAATCTGCGCGGCGCGCTTCGCCCGCGAGCACAAGATTCCCTACCTGGGCATCTGCCTGGGCATGCAGGTCGCCACCATCGAGTTCGCGCGCCATGTCGCCGGCCTGAAGGACGCCAACAGCACCGAGTTCGATCCGGCCACCCAGCATCCGGTGATTGCCTTGATCACCGAATGGAAGGACGCCGACGGCACCATCAAGACGCGCCACGCCAAGTCCGACCTGGGCGGCACGATGCGCCTGGGCGCGCAAAGCTCGGACGTGGCCGCGGGCAGCCTGGCCCGGTTCGACGGCATTTTGGTGCCCGGCGGCTTTGGCGTTCGCGGCGTGGAAGGCAAGATCTGCGCGGCCCGCTTTGCCCGGGAAAACAAGATTCCTTACCTGGGCATCTGCCTGGGCATGCAGGTTGCCACCATCGAGTTCGCGCGCCATGTGGCCGGCCTGAACGGAGCCAACAGCA
>JAYSVE010000535.1:0-3791 GCA_043718725.1 Methylibium sp. | reverse complement strand
CGTCGGCACGCCCCTGGTAGTCGATGACGCCGCTGTTGAGCCAGCGCGCCAGGTCGCCGGTCTTGTAGAGGCGCGCCCCGGGGTTGAACGGATCGGCGATGAAGCGCTCGGCGCTCAGGTCCGGGCGCGCCACATAGCCCATGCCGACCTGCACGCCGCCGATGTACAGCTCGCCGGTCACACCGATGGGCTGCGGGCGCATCTGGCTGTCCAGCACATGCATTTGGGTGTTCGCCACCGGCCGCCCGATCGGCACGATGCCGCAGGCATCGCCGGGTTGGCACTCCCAATGCGTGACCTCGACCGCCGCTTCCGTCGGCCCGTACAGGTTGCACAGGCGCGACTGCGGCATGCGTTCAAAAAACAGCTCGACCGCATCGACCGGCAAGGCCTCGCCGGAGCAGACGACCCGGCGCACGCTGGTGCAATGCTCCAACCCGGGCTCGTCGAGAAAGATGCGCAGCATCGATGGCACGAAGTGCAGCAAGGTGATGTGTTCGCGCCGGATCAGCTCGACCAGGTAGGCGCTGTCGCGGTGGCCGTCGGGGCGCGCGACGACGATCACCGCCCCGGTCATCAGCGGCCAGAAAAACTCGCGCAGTGAAACGTCGAAGCTGTAGGGCGTCTTCAGCAACACGCGGTCCTGCGGCGTCAGGTGGTATTGCGCCTGCATCCATTGGAGCCAGTTCACGACACCCTTGTGGGCGTTCATCGCGCCCTTGGGGCGGCCGGTCGAGCCGGACGTGAAGATGACATAGGCGGGGTCGTCGGCGCAGCCGATCAACTCGAAGTCCCGCGAGGCCGGGTCGGCTGGCGCGGCGCCGGGTGCGTCGATGTCGACGACCGTCATGCCGCCCGCGGGCGCCAGGCCCAGGCGCCGCAGTTCGTCGTCCCGCCCGACCAGCAGCGCCATGCTCGCGTCCTGGCACATGCGGGCCAGCCGCTCGGCAGGGTAAGACGGGTCGAGCGGGACGAAGGCGGCGCCGCTGTAGACCACGCCCACCAGCGCGGTGACGAGTTCGATGCCGCGCTCCAGGCAGACGCCCACCAGCGCGCCCGGCCCCGCGCCCAGGGCGCGCAGGCGCAGCGCCAAGGCCCGGGCGGCCGCATCCAGTTCGAGGTAACTCAGGTGCCGGCCCTCGAAGCGCACCGCGGTCGCGGCGCCGTTCAGATTTACCTGGCGCCGGATCAGGTCGCCCAGCCGCACGCCGGTCTCGAAAGGCACCTGGGTTGCGTTCCAGTGCTCCAGCTCGTCGCGTTGCGCGGCGCACACCAGTTCGCAATCACTCACCGTCAGCGCGGGGTTGTCCAGAAACTGGTCGAGCAGGGCCACGTAGCCGCTCAGCAGCCGGTGGGCACTGGCCGCCTCGAAAAGGTCCGAGGAATACTCGAGGTGAACCTGGCCGAAGGTTTCGGTGTCCACGGTGAGCGACAGGTCGAACTGCGCCGAGCCCTGGTCGAAGGCGAAAGCCTCGGCGATCAAGCCTTCAAACCCCTGGACACGGTAGGGCGCGTTGAGGACGTTGAACATCACCTGAACCAGCGGCGAGAAGTTGCGCTCGCGCAGGCCGGCAAGGTCTTGCACCAGCGTGTTGAAGGGCGCGTCCTGGTGGGCGTAGGCCTGCAGTGCGGTTTCTTTCACACGCTCCAGTAGTTGCGCAAAACCAAGCTCGTTCGACACCTCGGTGCGCATGACCACCGTGTTGACCAGGGTGCCCACCACAGACTCCGATTCAAGACTCAGTCGGTTCGCAACGGGAACCCCGACGGCGATGTCAGACTGGCCGCTGTAACGCGCCAGCAGCGCATCAAAGCACGCCAGCAAAACCATGAACGGGGTCGCGCCGTGGAGAAGGCCAAACTGCTTGAGCGCGTCGACGCGCGCCCGGCCGAGGTCCAGGCTCACCGTGCCACCGCCGCCGCCGATCATGCCGCGCCGGGGCTTGTCGGTCGGCAGGACCAAGGGCTTCAGGCCCTTGAGTCGGTCCTGCCAGAAGGTCCGCTGAACGTTCAAGGACGCCTGGTGCGCCACGTCTTCGCGCTGCCACTCGGCGAAGTCGGCAAACTCCAGCGCCTGGATCGGCCAGCGCAGCGGTTCATCGCGAACCAGCGCGGTGTAGACCTGCTGCAGCTCGTGCATGACCAGGCCCGCCGACCATTGGTCGCCAATGGCGTGGTGGATCAACCAGAGCAGCACATGGTCGGTGTTGTCGAGTTGCAGCAGTGCGGTGCGGTGCAACCCGGCCAGCGCCAGGTCGAACGGCTGTGAGGCCAGCGATCGAAGTACACGCCCGGCCTCGGCTTCACGCCATTCGCCGGGCAGGCCGCGCAGGTCGACAGGCGTCAGCGGCACGGCCGGGTGCTCGTCGACAAGCTGCATCGGTTCCCCATCGATCGCGATGAATCGGGTTCGAAACGCTTCGTGGCGGCGCGCCACGAGGTCCAGCGACACCGCCAGAAGCCTGGCGTCCAGAGGGCCACGCAAGCGCAATGTGAACGCCATGTTGTAGGCCGCCGTCTGCGGGGTGAGCTGCTGCACCAGCCACATCCGGCGCTGCGAGTAGGAGGTCTGCAAGGCTGCGTCACGCGCCACCCGGCCCAGGGGCGACGGCGCCGGGGCCATGGCGCTGGCCGGTTGCAGCCTTTCGATCCGCGCCGCCAGTGCATGCAAGCGGGGGCTCTCGAAGAAGGCGCTCAGGGGCAGCTCCACCCGCCACAAGGCACGCACGCGGGACGCCACTTGGGTGGCGTGCAGTGAATGCCCGCCCAAGGCAAAGAAGTGGTCGTCACGGTCGACGCCCGGCAGGTGCAGCACCTCGCCCCAGATCTTTGCCAGCGCCGCTTCACGCTCAATTGCCGGCGGCGCGATCACACCGATGGACTGGGGCTCTTGGGGGGATGCGGCATGGCCGGTTGCGTGGAGGTTCAAGGATCAGGTCTCTTGCGTTGTCGGGTCGGTCAATGCGAATCGGAGGCCGCTGTCCGGCATTCGGTCCGGTTCCGGCCCTGGCCCGGCGGCGCTGCTCGACTCACAGGCAGACCCGGCAAGGGCCCCGTCGCCCGCCCACCGTGGGGATGCGATTGTGAAGCATTTGCGCCCTGCTGAAATTGTCCCCGCCATGTGCCACCCCTGCCAAGCCATTCGCCGTCAGGTTAGCCCGGGGCGGGCTGGTTTGTGACCCCCTCGATCCGGGCGCGCCCGGCGCGACCCCCCGACTCGCGGTGTGGTCACGGCGGCCGCCTGGCGTCCTCGGGTCGGATCGGGCGCCCGGTTGTGCCGCGCCAAGCAACCCTCGGGCTGGATGAATTCAGCGCGCCGGCTGAAGGGACGGCAGAACGCGTTCCTCCAACCATCGGACGACCATGTTCGTGAAGGCCTCCTGGGCTTCGCGCCGGGTGATCACGTGATCGGAGATTTGCAGGAATTCGAATGCGACTTCGTTGACAAAGGGGCAGCCCGCGAACATGCCTTGAAATTGCCCGTGGTGGTTGAACCACTCATTCTGGCCGCCGGAATAGGCAACGAGCAGCTCGACGCCGTTGCCGACAAGCGTCTGAAACCGCCGGGCGACTTCATCGCGCGGCGGCACCTGAGAGACCTCCGCGAGGCCGGGTCCAGCCTCCGCGGGCGTTCGGCTCAATGCGCGCACGCAAAGGTTCAGCAGCTTTCGAACCACGCCCTGCGGGCCCGCGCGATGCAATCGGTACATCACCCTGCGCAACTTGAATTCGAGCGTCGGATAGGCATACAAGTCCCACAGCACCGCCGCACGCATGCGCGGGTCTTCCAG
>JAYSVE010000534.1:0-1623 GCA_043718725.1 Methylibium sp. | reverse complement strand
GGGCCTGGCCTACACCAAGCAGGCAATCCTGGCCAGCTACGGCAATACGCTGCCCGAGCAGCTCAAGCTCGAAGGCCTGATGATGCGCGAACTCGGCTACACCGCCGACTATAAAGAGGGCGTGGCCGCCTTCATGGGCAAGCGCCCACCGAATTTCAAGGGAGAGTAAATGGCGACGGCACTGGAAAAAGGCAGCGTCGTTGCCGTGATCGGCAGCGGCGCGATGGGGGCGGGCATTGCCCAGGTGGCCGCTGCGGCGGGCTACGAGGTCAAGCTGTTCGACACCCGTCCCGAGGCGGTGCAAAAAGCCATCGTTGACATTGGCAAGGTGTACGCCAAGCTGGTTGACAAGGGCCGCATGAGCAGCGACGAGGCGCAAGCGGCGAATGCGCGCCTGCACTGCGTGGCGGACCTGCACGACGTGGCAGGCTCCGCGCTCGTCGTCGAAGCGATCGTCGAGAACCTCGATGTCAAGCGCATGCTGTTTGCCGACCTGGAGAACGTCGTGGCAGACGACTGCATCCTGGCGACCAATACCTCGTCGATTTCCGTGACCGCCATCGCCGCCAGGCTGCGCCATCCCGAACGCCTGGTCGGCATGCACTTTTTTAACCCGGTGCCGCTGATGGCGCTGGTTGAAGTGATCAGTGGCCTGGCCACTTCGCCGGCCGTGGCCGATACCGTCTTCGCCACCGCTGCCGCGTGGGGCAAGAACCCGGTGCACGCCAAGTCGACGCCAGGCTTCATTGTCAATCGCGTGGCCCGTCCGTTTTACGCCGAAGGCCTGCGCCTGCTGTCCGAGCAAGCTGCCGACCCTGCCACGCTCGACGCAGTCATGCGCGAAGCGGGCGGCTTTCGCATGGGGCCTTTCGAACTGATGGACCTGATCGGCCACGACGTCAATTTTTCGGTGACGCAGTCGGTCTTTAACGCCTACTTCGGCGACCCTCGCTTCATGCCGTCGGTGCTGCAGCAAGAGATGGTCAACGCCGGTTTCCTGGGCCGCAAATCGGGCCGCGGCTTTTACCAGTATGGCGACGACGCGGTCAAAGCCGCAGCGCGCACCGAAGCGCCGCAGGCCAGGCCCGAAGCGGTAAGCGTGAGCATCGAACCGGGCATGAAAAACGCGGTGACCGAACCGCTCGAACTGCGCCTGCGCGCGGCCGGCTTTAGCGTCGCGCACCGCAAACCTTTACCAGGCGCGGGCGAGCACGAAGCGCCGGCCTTCCATTGCAACGGGGCCGCCGTGTTCCTGACCGACGGGCGCACCGCCACCGAGCGCGCCAACGCCAACAACCATGCCGACACGGTGCTGTACGACCTGGCGCTGGACGCCGCCGGCGCCACCCGCATTGCACTGGCGCGCGCCGACCAATGCAGCGACTCGGCCTACTTTGCCGTCGTCGGCCTGTTCCAGGCCTGCGGCATGCAGGTCACGCGGCTTGAAGACGTGCCGGGCATGGCCGTCATGCGCACCGTCGCCATGCTCGCCAACGAAGCGGCCGATGCGGTCAACCAGGGTGTGTGCTCGGCTGCGGCGGTGGACATCGCCATGCAAAAAGGCGTCAACTATCCGCGCGGTCCGCTGGCCTGGGCCGACAGCGTCGGCGTCAACCATGTGGT
>JAYSVE010000533.1:0-3798 GCA_043718725.1 Methylibium sp. | reverse complement strand
GCGGTCGCGCGCTTTTACGGGCTGTGGCCGCGTTGCTGCCTGATCTACCGACAGGGTGAGGCGACGCACGGGATGGCGTTCGCCGAGGCGGCCGATGTGGCGCGCAGGGCCGACCTGCTGATGGCCCGCAGCGGCCAGATCCACAAGGTCGCGGCGATCTTCGAGCCGCCCCGGCGGCGCGCGTTCTTCGACGGCAATCCGGGCAGCACGCAGATCCTGTTTCACCAACGCGCCGTTGGCCACGAGCCGCTGGATCGCTATGAGTTCCTGTTTACCCTGGGGCTCAACATCGGTTCGCCAAGCTGCCGCGTCCCGACCGACGGGCTGCACTGGCGCCCTTTGCCGCGGCCGGTCTTGATGGCGATGTGGCCGGCGGTGTTCAACCCGCGGTGCCGCCGCTTCACCACCATTTCAACCTGGAAGGGCAGGGGCACGGTTGAGTGGCAAGGCGTGGCCTCCGGGAACAAGTCCGACAACTGGTTGCACTACCTGGACCTTCCCGGCGCCAGCGGCCAGGCCCTTGAAATCGCGCTGCGCATGGAGGCTGCCGATGAAGAGAGCGATCGCCGCCTGTTCGAAGATCGCGGCTGGACGCTTGCCGACCCGGGCCGGCTGCGCCGGTTCGACGACTATCGCCACTACATCGGCGGCTCGCGGGCCGAGTTCAGCGTGGCCCACAACCGCTACGTCGAATTCAACACCGGTTGGTTGAGCGACCGCAGTGCGCTCTACCTGGCCAGCGGCAAACCGGTGCTGGTGCAAGCCACCGGCATCGAGGGCCACCTGCCCACGGGCGAGGGATTGCTGACGTTTTCGTCGATGGAACAAGCGCGGGCCGGAATTGCCGCGATCAACGCCGACTACGAGGGCCATTGCCGCGCGGCGCGCGCGATCGCCGAGCGGCATGTCGATTCCGATCGGGTGCTGGCCCAGGTTCTTGAGCAAATCGAAGGCTGACTCGGACGTTTGGATTGCCGTCAACAGGCGGTGAACAGCGCACCGGCGCCAGCGTCGCGGTTGGACGTATCAAGGCCCTGACCGACTGCTCTGTACAGACGTCGCGCACCCCCGGTGACTGCCTGCAAGACGAGCGGCGGCACAGCGGCGCAGCTCCCGAGATGGTGCATCGCGGAGCGCCATGCCTGCCGCGCCTGCAACGGCGAAATTCCTGGAGAAGCAATGAAGTTGACTGTCGTGGGCGCCGGCTATGTCGGTTTGGTGACGGGTGCGTGTTTCGCCGAAATGGGCAACGACGTGCTGTGTGTCGATCTGGACGAAACCAAGATCGCAAAACTCAAGCGCGGCGAGTTGCCGATCTTCGAGCCCGGCCTGAAGGAGGTCGTGGCGCGCAACGTGGCCGGCGGTCGCTTGCACTTCAGCACCGACGTGAAGGAAGGCGTGCGCTTCGGCACCATCCAGTTCATTGCGGTGGGCACGCCCCCTGACGAAGATGGCGCGGCCGACATGCAGCATGTGCTGGAGGCCGCGCGCAGCATCGGCCGCCACATGACCGACTACAAGCTGGTCGTCGACAAGAGCACGGTGCCGGTGGGCACGGCCGATGCGGTGCGCGAGGCGATTGGCCAGGCCCTGGCCGAGCGCGGCGTGCAGGTTCCGTACAGCGTCGTCTCGAACCCCGAGTTCCTGAAGGAAGGCGCGGCGGTCGAGGACTTCATGCGCCCCGATCGCATCGTGGTCGGGGCCGACGACGATCGCGCGGTGCTGCTGATGCAGGCCTTGTATGCGCCGTTCCAGCGCAACCGCGACAAGCTGGTGATCATGGACATCCGCTCTGCCGAGCTGACCAAGTACGCCGCCAATGCGATGCTGGCCACACGCATCAGCTTCATGAACGAGATCGCGTTGCTGGCCGAGAAGCTGGGCGCCGACATCGAACAGGTGCGCCGCGGCATCGGCTCGGACCCGCGCATCGGCAGCCAGTTCCTGTACGCCGGCTGCGGCTATGGCGGCTCGTGCTTCCCGAAGGACGTGAAGGCGCTGCTGCACAGCGCCGCCACTGCGGGCGAACCGCTGGACCTGCTGAGCGCGGTGGAGCGCACCAACGAGCGCCAGAAGCTGGTGCTGGTGCGCAAGATCGTCGAGCGCTTCGGCGAGAACCTGCAGGGGCGCCGCTTTGCGCTGTGGGGCCTGGCGTTCAAGCCCGACACCGATGACATGCGCGAGGCGCCCAGCCGCGTCATCGTCGCCGAACTGCTCAAGCGCGGCGCACAGATCACGGCGCACGACCCGGTGGCGATGGACGAAGCCCGCCGCGCCTTCGCCGGCGCCGAGGGCTTGAGCTTCGCGGCCACGCCGAGTGAGGCGTTGGCGGGCGCCGATGCGTTGGTGGTGGTGACCGAATGGAAGTCGTTCCGCTCGCCCGACTTCGACCGCATGCGCGCCCTGCTGCGCCGGCCGGTGATCTTTGACGGGCGCAACCTCTTTGACCCCGAGCGCCTGCAAGGCCTGGGGTTCGAGTATTTTCCGATCGGGCGGCGCGCCCCGGCGGCGTCGGCGAGCACGGGCGCGGTCGTCGAGAGGCTCGCGGCATGAAGGTCCTGGTCACCGGGGCGGCTGGCTTCATCGGCATGCACGTGGCGCAGGCACTGCTGCGCCGTGGTGATGAGGTGGTGGGGCTGGACGACCTGAACGACTACTACGACGTCTCGCTCAAGCAGGCCCGCTTGAGCCGTTTGCGGGCCGGGCCGGGTTTTCGCTTCGAGCGCCTGGACATCGCCGATGCCGCGGCGACGGCCGCGTTGTTTGCCGGCGGCGGCTTTGACCGCGTGGTGCATCTGGCGGCCCAGGCGGGCGTGCGCTTTTCGCTGACGCACCCGCACAGCTATGCGCAATCCAACCTGGTCGGCTTCCTGAACGTGCTCGAAGGCTGTCGCAACCACGCCGTACAGCACCTGGTGTACGCCAGCAGCTCCAGCGTTTACGGGGGCAACCGCAAGCTGCCGTTCTCGGAGGACGATGCGGTGGATCACCCGGTGAGCCTGTACGCGGCCACCAAGAAGGCCAACGAACTGATGGCGCACAGCTACAGCCACCTCTATGGCCTGCCGACCACCGGCCTGCGTTTTTTCACCGTGTATGGGCCCTGGGGTCGGCCGGACATGGCGTATTACAAGTTCGTGCGCGCCATCCTGGCCGGCGAGCCGATTGCGGTGTTCAACCGTGGCGACATGAGCCGCGACTTCACCTACATCGACGACATCGTCCACGGTCTGCTCGCCGCGTTCGACGCCGCGCCGACCGCCGACACGCGCCACGACAGCATCCACGCCAGCCCGGCCACGTCGCACGCTCCGTACCGCCTGTTCAACATCGGCAGCCATGCTCCCGAGCGGCTGCTTGACTTCATCGGCGCGCTCGAGGGTGCGCTGGGCCGGCCGGCGCGGCTCGACCTTCAGCCGATGCAGCCCGGCGATGTGCCGGCCACGTTTGCCGACGTGAGCCGCCTGCAATCCCTGACCGGCCAGGCGCGCCGCGCGATGCCGCTGCACGCGGGCGTCAAACACTTCGTCGATTGGTATCGGGCCTACCACGGCGTGGCCGGCGGGGAGCCGGGATCGGACGCGTCGCGGAGTACAGTGGGCATGGGCTCACTACACCGAAGGCGCAATGAGCAAGGCGTTCACACGTGAAACCGATGGCGGTGCCGGCGACGAGGGCGACGACGCCGAATTCGCGCCGCCAGCCCTGCCGGCCGGGACCAGAAACTACCTGACGCCGGCAGGCTACGCGCGCCTGCGCGCCGAACTGCTGGGCCTGCTCGACATCGAAAGGCCGAAG
>JAYSVE010000532.1:0-3800 GCA_043718725.1 Methylibium sp. | reverse complement strand
TCGGTGGTGAGGTGGCCCTGGGTCTCGAACGGCGTGCATTCGTCGAACTGCATCACGATGTCGCTGTTGAGCACATGCTGGACCTGCATGCTGACCTCGGGCGTGAGGAACAGCTTGTCGCCGTTGACGGGTGACGCGAACCTGACGCCCTCTTCGCTGATCTTGCGCATGTCGCCAAGCGACCAGACCTGAAACCCGCCGCTGTCGGTGAGCATGGGCAAATGCCAGCCCTCGAAGCGGTGCAGCCCACCAAATTGGCGCAGCACCTCGACCCCCGGCCTCAGCCACAGGTGGAAGGTGTTGCCCAGGATGATCTGCGCGCCCATGTCCAGCAGCGACTGCGGCATCACGCCTTTCACCGTACCGTAGGTGCCCACCGGCATGAAGACCGGGGTTTCGACGACGCCGTGCCGGAGTGTCAGGCGGCCGCGGCGGGCCTGGCCTTCGGTGGTGAGAAGGTCGAACCGCATCGACGTCAAAGCCCCGCTCGAAGAAAGAAGTCCCTGACCTGCGACTCGAAGTGGACGAACGATGGCAGTTTGCGGAGCACTGAAGGGTCATCCATGAAGCCGCTGATCTGACGCCGAGCCTGATACCGATCAAACCGGCGCAGTCGATGCGGCCCCAATTCGCTGGCCTTCTCAAGGGCCGCGAACAACAGGCCTTTCGGATCAGCCTGCACCTCTAACCTGCCAATTGCGGGAAGCCCCAAACTCGCGCTACCCGCCGTGTTGCCCGAGGCTCGACGGATGGCCAACTCATCAGCGAGCAACCATGCTTCAGTCATCCGCACGGGGATCAAACAGATGGCTGTGAGCAATCCGGTCGCACGGACCGCGGCGCGAATCTCGTCCTCGCGCTGCGACACCAAGTCGCGATCCGCGTCCCTGTGCACGAAGAGCAGGTCACAGGGGTGCAGCGCCAAGGCTCGCGCAACGCGGTCACGCAACGGTCCGCTGGGTAAATCGCCTGCGAACGTTGTCAGATGCGGTGTAGTGCAATGCTCATCGAGCACAAATTCGATCAGTGGAACCAGCGCCAGATCCGAGGAGCCTTCGGCCACGAGTGTCGATGTAAAGCGCTGCATAGAGCCGCGCTAGCTCGCTGGGAAAAGATCGGCAGTCAAATGATCGCGAACTCGTTTCACGACTGTGCGGGCTGGCGCCCGGCTCGAACCGGCCAGGTAACCCTGAAGCTCCCCCCGGGTGATGGTTCCCGACGCGGCGGGGGAGACTTGCGTAGAACGCCAAGTATCAGAGAGGGGTTTGAAATTGATGAAGGTCGAGCCCTTCAGTCGCAGTGTTTCAGCCATCAGCAACTCGTCATCGGGCAGTTCCGATACGACAAGCGGAGAGTGTGTGTTGATGATGACCTGGCGAATGGCCCCGCGGTCCGCCCAATCGTCCTCCGCATCAAAATCGGCGTCCGACAAACTACGGACCAGTCTCAGCATCTCCGGAATGCGCAGCGGATGTATTCCGTTCTCTGGCTCCTCCATGCAGGTGAGGCCCGTGGCTTTTGGGTCGCTTGCCAGCACGGACAGTGCGAGAAAGCGCAACGTTCCATCCGAAAGCGAACTGGCGGAATATCGTTGTTTCCCCTGCATGGTCACCTGCACGGTTCGTTGCTGCCTCACTTCATCGGAGTCGACATCGACTGAGGTGACACCGGGGATCAATTCCACCAAACGGCTCGCTACCTGCGCATTGCTCACCAGCCGCATCAGCGTGTTCGGCATGTGTTCTCCCACAGCCGAAATCTGCGCTTCATTGGCAAAGTCATCTGGTTTTCTCAGTGCGGACGGTTCTAGTTGGAGTAGGCGCCAGGACTGTATTTCCCGGCGAACTGCCAATGCCGTGGGATGAGACGCGGAATTCACGCCGGACAAAACGGTTTGCGGTGATTTTCGGGCGGGCACCTTCGTCGGCCGGCCGCCGAGTCCGCGTTCTCCGTAGAGCAACAGAACCGGCTCGCTCTCTTGATCTGTCGCAATGAATGGAGTCGTACGTTTGCCCGGGCCGAATATGAAGCGCCTGGGGAGCTGTTTGCGCTGCGGAAACTCAAGCAGCCGATCCGATTGGCTCGAACTCTGGGCGCGCAATTCTTCCTTCACGATATAGATCGGGTCTCTGCCAAGGCCGTCGCCGCTGTCCCGATTCAGGCGCAAGCTGAGCATGTATTCAAGGAATGTCGCCGTCGGCCTGGCAGGCCGATCAAAGTCGTCAACGACTTCACCGGGGACGATCATCTCCGCGACAAACTCAATGAGGTCGCCGGTCTGGTCCTTCTCGCGAGCAAAGAGGCTTGCAAAGTCTGAAGCGCGCCCGTTCGTTCCACGAACGCGACCGGCGGCTTTGACGATCGGCATTGAGGACAAGTCGCTCAGAAACAGGATCGCGTCGAAAAGGTTTGACTTGCCGACCCCGTTCGGCCCAGCGACGCACGTGAAAGGACCAAATTTGAGATCGACCGCCCGAAGGTTCTTGAAGCCGTTCACTCGCAATCTCGTCAGCATGGCGCCTGTCCTGTGAAGGTCTCGAATGTGGCGCCGAGCCACCCGCGGGCGCCTCGACGACCTTGAACTTCAGCACCCTTGCATTGTCGCAGGCGATTTACCCGGGCCGCTGCGGCACAACTGCCATCGCCTCTGCGTGTCGCACACTCGTGCAGGGGCCGACTGGCCGCAGCCGGAGACGCGACTGCGCCTCATGCCAGAGCAGGCTGACGCGCCAACAGCATCGCGTCGCCGTAGCTGAAGAAGCGGTACCGCTCTCGAACCGCATGGGCATACAGCGCGCGGACTGGTTCGAAGCCGGCCAACGCACTCACCAGCATCAGCAAGGTGCTTTTGGGCAAATGGAAGTTGGTGAGCAGCGCATCGACCACCCGGAACTCGAAGCCGGGGGTGATGAAGATGTCGGTGTCGCGGCTGCCCGCTTGCAGGCCACCCGCCAGCGCGGCCGATTCGAGCGCGCGCAGCGTGGTCGTGCCGACCGCGACGACCCGGCCGCCGGCGGCGCGGGTGCGCGCTATCGCGTCGACCGTGGCCGCGCTCACCTCGAACCATTCACTGTGCATCTTGTGTTGCGACAGGTCCTGCACGCGAACCGGCTGGAAGGTGCCGGCGCCGACGTGCAGCGTCACGTGGGCCCGTTCCACACCGCGCCGCTCGATTTGCGCCAGCACCGCGGCGTCGAAATGCAGCGCGGCCGTGGGCGCCGCCACCGCGCCGGGGCGGGCCGCGAAGACGGTCTGGTAGCGCGACTCGTCGTCCGGCGTATCCGCATGGGTGATGTACGGCGGCAGCGGCACATGGCCATGGCGTTCGAGCAACGCGAACGGGTCGCCGGGAAATTGCAGCCGGAACAGCGCGTCGTCCGGCCCGGCGCGGCCCAGCACCTGCGCGTCGAAGCCTTTTTCCCCGGCCCCGGCCCCGTCGTCGGCGTCGGCGTTGGCGCCGACAAAGCGCACGCGGCTGCCGGGCCTGGGCGACTTGCTGGCGCGCAGGTGCATCAACACCTCGTGGCCCGGCAGCACGCGCTCGACCAGCGCCTGCACGGCGCCGCCGCTGTGCTTGTGGCCCAGCAGCCTGGCCTTGATGACGCGGGTGTCGTTGAAGACCAGCAGATCGCCGGGCTCAAGCAGGCCGGGGAGGTCGCGGAACACCCGGTCGACGGGCCGTGCGCCACGCCCGTCGAGCAGGCGCGCGCCGCTGCGCTCGAGGGCGGGATGCTGGGCGATCAGTTCGGCGGGCAGCGCGAAGTCGAAGTCACTCAGCGTGAACGCGTGGGGCATGAAGG